>JAJXTW010000101.1 GCA_021783455.1 Nitrospirota bacterium
TCCGCCTACAAGCCCCAGCGTCTTGATCGCGGCCTTCGTGTCGCGCCTGATGACCGTATCGCTGAACACGCTCAACGTCAGCTCGACCTTGTCTCCCAGCTCCGGCGCCACGCGGATGTCGGATACCTTCCCGACCTTGATGCCCGAAAGACGGACCGATGCGTTTTTTTCGATCCCGTCACTGAACTGGAACAGCACCCTGACCTCTTTCTTTTTCTTGAAGAGACTCTGGATATCGCTCACCGCGAAGATCATCACTGTCAGGATCACGAATGAGAGCAAAAGAAAAACGCCTGCCCGGATTTCATTGCGACGATATCCCATGCTTTGTCCCTCAGGTCTTACTGAATATTATATTCCGCATTCCGCCTGCACCCGCGGTATCGCAAGAGCAGGGTGAAATCCGCATTCGTTCTACTCCACCAACAGGTCTTCCCTGAAATCCCTGCTCGAAGCGTGGAACGAAATGGGACCGTCGGGGCTGCCCGTTATAAACTGCTGCACGATCGGGTCGGAGCTCCCGCGGATTTCCGCGGGTGTGCCTTCGGCGAGCACCATCCCCTTATAGAGAATGACGATCTTATTGGCGATCTTCATCGCTTCTTCGACCGCGTGGGTCACGACGATGCAGGTGATGCCGAGGACCCGGTTCAGGTCCGAAATCAGCTTCGTGATCACCGACGAAACGATGGGATCGAGGCCCGATGTCGGCTCGTCGAAGAACACCACTTCGGGGTCCAAAGCAAGCGCCCGGGCCAGTGCCACGCGTTTTTGCATCCCTCCGGAAAGCTGTCCGGGGTAGAGGTCCTCAAAGTCGCGAAGTCCCACGAGCTCCAGTTTCATCTTCACCATGATCTTGATGATGTTATCGTCAAGGGGAGTGTGTTCCCGGATGGGAAGCGATATGTTCTCTCCCACGGTAAGGGAGTTTAAAAGGGCGCCCTGCTGGAACAGCATTCCGATCTTTTTCCGGAAAGGGTCCAGTCCGGTCCCCCGCAGTTTTGTTATGTCCATCTCGTGAAAAAACACCTGTCCGTCGTCCGGTTTCAAAGCGCCGATGAGGATTTTCAGCAACGTGCTTTTCCCTCCGCCGCTCGACCCGAGGATATAGGTGATTTTCTTCCGTTCGGCAACGAAATCGATGCCGTTCAGCACGGTGCGGACACCATAGTTCTTTTTAATGCCATGCGCTCTGATCATAATCCTGCGTTATCCATAGAATGCGCCCGTCATGACCGTATCGAGAACGATGATTGCAAGGGTCGATGATACCACGGAGAGCATTGTCGCTCTGCCCACTTCCTCGGCCCCTCCTTCGACAACAAGCCCCCGATAACAGCCGACCATGACAATGACGACGGCAAAAACTCCGGCTTTGATCACACCAGAGTAAACATCGGTAAAGGTGAGCACGTCGAGCGTCTCGCGCACATACGTGTCCGGCCGGATGCCGAGCCGCGTCGACCCGAACAGAAAACCTCCGAATACGGCCATAAAACTCGCAAGCGTGGTCAATGCGGGAAGCGAAAAAAGCAAGCCGATAAAACGCTGGACCACGAGGAACCGGACCGGGTTGATCGCCATGGTCTCAAGCGCCAGGATTTCCTCGGAAACTTTCATCGTGCCGATGCGCGCCGTAAACGCCGCACCGACCCTTCCCGCCACGATGAGCGCCGTAATGAGCGGCCCCATTTCCCGGAAAATGGCAACCGCGACCAGACCGGGGATGTAGCTGTACCCGCCGACTTCCTTCAGTTGAAACGAAATCAGCACCGTCATGGCGACGCCCAGCAGGCCGGCAACGGCCAGGACCAGCGGCAGAGACTGCGTCCCGATCTCATCTATCTGCGTGAGCAGTCTGGCCTGGCTGAGCTTCTTGCGGTCGGTAATCAGTACGAAGGATTGGAAGACCGTTTCTCTGAACAGGTAATAGAGGCTCGAAAGGTCCTGCAGGAACGTGATGAACGCCCTGCCGAGATAACCAACAAAGTTTTTCACGCGCAACCCCGAATATAAGTTCGGACTTCAGTGCGCGGCACACAACGTGACCGGCTTAACGTTCCGGCGTCCCGCATTCCGCACTCCACATTCCGCATTCGATTACAGCCCCGACGACGCGTCGGTGATCGTGGGAAATATCTCGAACACGCTGGCCAGCCGCGCGAGCTCGAATACGTCCCGGACCGGCGGGCTCAGTTCACAAAGCCTCAACCGTGCGCCGGTTTTCATACAATTCTGCATTCCTTCGACGAGCGTAGCGATGCCGGAACTGTCCATGTAACGGACCTGGGAAAGGTCAATCAAAAGCGCCTTCATGCCCGACTGCCCCTGCTTGAAGATCTCGGCCATGGCAGTGCGGACATCGGAAGACGAATTCATATCCACATCCCCTTTCAACCTGAGCAAAAAACCCGCAGTGATCTTTTCCGTTGTGATCTCAACCTTCATAGGGGCCTCATAGGGAACAGTTCATGCTAAAAAAACATTTAACCACGGATGAACACAGATAAACACGGATATTTCAAAATCTTAAAGAGAAAACAGATATCACCTTCAGGGTGAGGTTCTGTTTCTCCATAAGTTTTTGTTTTATTGGTTTTAACCGTGTTCATCTGTGGTTCCGACGGCATTTAAAGTTTAACGTTTCTCCTTCACCAGGGTCAGCACCGTTCCTGCACCACGGCTGGTATCGTACTCCACGCGATCGAACACAGCTGCGATGAAATGCGTGCCCAGTCCTCCCGGCCTCACCTCATCAAGCTTTCGCGGCGAGATCTTCGAAAGGTCGGGCTTCTTGCCCGAGTCTTTGAGTTCCACGGCAAGTCTTCCCGTCTCTACGGTGATATCCAGGGAATAGGTCCTGGTGTAATCGCCCTCGTAAGCGTATTTGATGATATTCGAGCAGGCCTCATCCACGGCCAGCACAATCCTGCGTGCGTCTTTTTTGGTAAAACCGGCCTCGATCACGAGCGGGTAGATCGCACTCCGTACAACATACAAATATTTCGGATGACTCGGCACAATGAGCGTCACCACGTCTTTTATCTGTCCTTTGTCATCCGTCATCTTGATCAAATAAGTTCTACTTCACCGCTCCAAAACAGACCAGGGTCATGTCGTCGTGCTGGGGGCTCAAACCGGTGAACAGGTTCACGTCTTCTATGATCGCGGACTTCAGCACCTCGGGGTCCGGGTCGCTTTTGCGCACCAGCGCTTCAAACCGCCCGTACCCGTACAACGCCTCTTTGTCGTTCATCGCTTCGATAATGCCGTCGGTATAGAGGACCACCGTATCGCCCCGGTCGAGCAACGCGGTTTCCTGGCCGAACTGCATGCCCGGAAGGATGCCGAGCGGCGAACCGCCCGCGGTCGCAAGTTTCCCCACGGAACCGTCCGCCTTCTTGATCAGCGGCGGGAGGTGACCGGCATTAGAGATCGTGAGTTTTCCGCTCTGCGTTTCGAGCTCCACGTAGAGCAGCGTGGCGAACATGCCGCGCCTGCTCCGTTCGGCAAGCATCGTGTTCAGTTTCCGGAGGGCCGATGCCGGGTCCTTTTCCGTAAAAGCGAGCGTTCTGAGGTCGCTCCCCAGCTTGGCCATGTAAAGCGCCGCGGGTACGCCCTTGCCCGAGACATCGCCGATCACGATCCCGATGCGGCCGCGGTCGAGGTGGATAAAGTCGTAGAAATCGCCGCCCACTTCCTGTGCCGGGGTGTAGTGGGCGCTGAACTTGCAGCTCGTGAGCTCCGGCGCCGTCTGCGGCAGGAAGCTCTCCTGCACGGTGCGGGCGAACTCCATGTCCTTCACGAGGCGCTGCTTTTCCATCAGGCTCTTGTGCATCTGGGCGTTCTCAATGGCGATGGCCGCCATGCCGCAGAGCGCGATGAACAGTTCGAGGTCGTCGGCGTCAAAAACGGAACCATCGAGCCGGTTGATCACCTGGGCCACGCCGGTGATGCGCTCGCCAATTTTCAGCGGCACCGTGATCATCGACTTCGTGCGGTAGCCCGTCGCATCGTCATGGGCGCGGTGGAACTTCGGATGCGTATAGGCGTCCTCCAGCAAGAGCGGTTGCCCCTCCTGGGCCACCGTGCCCGCGATCCCCTGGCCCAGTTTGAGCCTGAATTCCTGCTTCAGTTTTTCTCCCACCTTGCCGAGGGCCACCTGGTAAACGAGTTCGTTCGTTTTTTCGTCGATCAACATGAGGCTCGAAGCGTCGGCGTTCATCACCTGCTTGGATATGGCCATGACGTTCTCGAGGATCTGATCCAGGTTCAGGGACGAACTGATCAGCCCATTCACCTCGATGAGAGTGGACAGCCGCTTCACTTTTTGCTCAAGACGCGCTTTATTGGACAGCTTTTTCATCTGAGATGTCTCTCCCTGGTTTTTTACCCGGTGAACGCACTTCAGCGGCAAGGTATGGTTAAAAATAGCATAACAGGAGGACGGCGGTCAATGGAAAAAGCAGAAGACAGAGAGAGAAAATAGACATTCAGAAGACAGATTAGCTGAAAAAAATAAGTCGATTTCCAGTCTGTCATCTGGAGTCTGTCATCTGTCCTCTCAACTCCCGTATCCTCTCCACAACCGGGGGGTGTGAGTAGTAAAACCCGGCATAGAACGGATGAGGATGGAGATTCGACAGGTTCTCCCGTGAAAGCTTTACCAGCGCCGACGCAAGATCATCGGAACGGCCGGTCAGCTCGATGGCAAAGCGGTCCGCTTCCCGCTCATTTCGGCGGGAGAAAAAACTAAAAAGCGGGGTCAGCGGGAACATAACAAGGGAACCGATGAATCCCACGATCAGGATTCTCGCGTAAAAAGACGCCTGAGAGAGATGGACCAAACCGGGAACACCATCCCAGGAAATGAGATAAAAGGCGGCTAACAGGCCGAAGAATGCTATGGTTTCGCTCAAGATGATGCTTTTCAGCACATGCCGCTTTTTCCAGTGTCCCACTTCATGAGCAAGGACGGCAAGTATCTCTTCCTGAGACATCTGTTCGATCAAGGTATCGAACAGCACAATGCGCTTTACCCTGCCGATCCCCGTAAAATAGGCGTTCGAATGGCGACTCCGGCGCGAAGCGTCGACCTGAAAGACGCGGCTGACCTTGAGCCCTGCCCGGTCCATGAGCGACCGTATCCGGTCCTCCAGGCCTTCTGCTTTGACCGGCTCGAACTTGAAAAACAGTGGTTCAATGAGCGTCGGCGAAATATACATGACGAAAATGCCGAAGAGGAGAAGAAATGCCCAGACCCAAAGCCACCACAACTGGGGGGTTGCCTGAATAATGGCGAGGGCGGCGGCAACGACAAGAGCGCTCATAATTGTTGCGATTACCGTGGACTTGACGAGGTCGATAACCCAGAGACGCAGGGTCATGGTGTTAAAGCCGTAGCGGTTTTCTATTGTGAAGTGACGGAAGAGGCTGAACGGGAGGCCCATGATTGTTTCCGCATACAGGAGAACGAGAACAAAGACCACTCCTCGCCCGATGAACGAACCGGCTATTGACGTCACCCAGCGGTCATAGAGGCCGAGCGCGCCGCCGAAGAGAAAGGCAATCAGAAGGATGTTCGTGACAAAGGACTCAAAAAGCCCCGCCCTGCTGTTTTCAAACGTATAGGACGATATTTTTTTCAGGAGGTCGGGATCTATAACTCCCTGAAACTCGAGAGGCACGGTCTGACCATGCTTCTTGAGATACCTCAGGTTCAACCAGCTGAGCCAGTATCGAGTTCCAAGAATGACCGCATAAAGGGCAAGAATGACAGCAAACATAAGTCCATCATACAGAGATTCCCTTGTTCCGTCAAGGAAGGAGGTCTTCCCGAAAAGGCAAACAACGGACAAAAAAACAGGCGCCTCGGTGGCGACAAGAGATTCTCCCGTCGATAGTCCATCGAGACGCCATTTAGAGCTGCGCTGTTCGTCGGATGTCCGTTTCTAGATGACTCGAGCATCTCCGTTGAGACCGGAGGCATCTATGGTGGTAATCTCTCAGGCGGCTGAAACTGAGGTTCCTGGGGGGGAAGAAGTAGGAGCCGCGGTTGAAATTGCCATCCAATCTCCCGGCAGTAACAAACAGCGCAGTACTGGTTCAAACATACCAGCGATGAAACACTTGTCAATCAGTCCAAAGTCGCATTTTATGGAATTGCATATAATTTACGAATGTGACAAAAGCGCAATGGCCTTGGTCCTGCTCTTGACATTCAGCTTTTTGTAAACCCGGTACAAGTGGGTCTTGACCGTCCGTTCGCTGATACTGCTCCTGTTCGCGATTTCCCTGTTTGAAGCGCCCTGAAGAACCATGGTCAGGACTTCCATTTCCCTGTTCGTAAGAGGAGGAAGCCCGGGAATATGGGACTGAAGCGTTTCAGGCAAAAGCATGGGATTGGAAATCGCTTTTTCGAGGATCCTGCGTCCCGCCCATATCTCACCGCCCTGGACAGAGTGGACGGCCCTGCTCATGACCGATGGCGGATCAGAGATGCCCACATACCCCCTTATCCCGCTCTTGATATCAGCGATGATCGTTTCATCCGGCAGAGAACTGCTCAGCAGATACAGGATTCTCGTGTGGGGCGATTTAGTCTGAACCGACCGGATAAAACGAGACAAGGTATGCCCCTTCAGGATCTCGGGGCTTAAAAGCATAACATCGGGCGTGCCGGACAATTGCTTTATCGCTGTTTCGCGCGATGTAACGGAGGAAATGACGTCAATGTCCTCCTGCTTCCCCAGCGCGGCAGCAACGGCTTCTATTTGCGCCTGATCATTATTGACTATCATAATCCGAATGACTGACACCTTGCATACCTCCGTACTAATCTTTCAACTACATTCTCTGCTACTTATATTTTAGGAGGTATAAAAGGCGATGTCAAGGAAAGGGGCATTTTTGGCAAAATATGCCTAAAATGGTATTTCCCGGCGTCCAGGTATAAAGAAAGGCGAAGAAGGAGAATCATCTGACGTATTCGAAAAAACGGTCAAGAGAAAGAGAAAAGACGCGGTAAAATATAGGAATTAACCAGGAAGCATCAACAAAAGGAAGGGATCAAAAAAGGGAGACGCCGAATTTCCGAAGCAACTCTCCCAGGAGGGAAAGCGGAAGGCCGACGACATTGAAATAGCAGCCCTCGATCTGGTTGACGAGGAGAGCGCCTTTTCCCTGTATCCCATAGGCCCCTGCCTTGTCAAGAGGCTCGCCCCCGGCGATATAGGATTGTATCTCCTGCTGCGACAGGTCCCGAAACCACACGCTCGTAACAGCGGAGTCTGTCATTGTTTTGCCATTGGCTGCGTCGATCACCGCCAGCCCCGTAATGACACGGTGCACTCTGTTCGAAAGCACGGTGAGCATGCGCTCGGCATCATTGCGATCTGCGGGCTTTCCGAGGATCGTGTCATCCACCACGACGATGGTGTCGGCGGCGATAATGACGCCGTTTTTCGTGCGCGCTGCGGCAACACGGGCCTTATCAAGAGCGACGCGAACTGCGTAGCCCTCCGGTCTTTCCCCGGGAAGCGGACGCTCATCGACGTCGGCGGGATCCACGGTAAAGGAAACTCCTACCTGGTGCAAAAGTTCTTTGCGTCGCGGCGAGTTTGAAGCAAGTATAATGGGAATTGCGGTATTTGGCATTTGAATCAAAACCCGATTTTTTCCCGGAGGCGCAAAGACGCAAAGGATGCTAGAGAACAAACCTACGTTTCGCTTCTTTGCGTGATCCCTTAAGTGGTCGATTCTTCTTCAGGCCATGGCGGCTTAAAATTATCCCTTTACTTTTCCACGATCCTGCCCCGCTTCATCATAACCACATGGTCCGCCATGCGCAGGGCCTGGTCCCGGTCATGAGTTGTCAGAATTACCGTCGTTTTCCCTGCCCTGTGCAGACCTTTAATAATATCTTCCACCATTCGCGTATTATCTTCATCGATGGAGGCTGTAGGTTCGTCTAAAAACAATATTTCCGGTTCGATGGCCAGGGCCCTCGCTATGCCGAGCCGCTGTGTCTCACCGCTCGAAAGCGTTAATGCGTTATCATTCTTTTTTGAGGCCAGTCCGACCGCATAAAGCGACTCGTCGACCTTCGCTGCAATGACATTTTTGGCGATCCCCCGCACCGTAAGCCCATAGGCTGCATTCCTGTAAACAGTCTCATTAAAAACGCCGACCCTGGGCAGCACCAGACTGATTCTGCGTCTGAGGGCAAGATCGGGAGCGAGGACGCGCTCTCCACTGCGGAAAACGATCTCGCCGTCGTCAATCGGTTCCAGGAGAGCGCAAACCCGCAGAAGCGTCGACTTCCCGCTGCCGTTCGGTCCCATGAGCACATGGATGGCGCCCTGGCTGAAGGAGACCGCGCAGTGATCGAGCGCGGCTTTCCCGTTGTACCTTTTGAGAACGTTTGAGAGGGTAAGATTCAAGCCCATTGTGCAGTATTGACCGTCCCCTTTCTCTGGATCAGATGAAGCAGTATATTGATCACCAGCGAGAGTGCAAGCAGGATGATCCCGAGCGCAAGAGCGAGTTCGAAGTTCCCTTTATCGGTCTCGAGCGCGATCGCCGTGGTCATCACCCGGGTGAGCCCGGCGATATTGCCTCCGACGATCAGGATCGCTCCCACTTCCGCCATAACGCGGCCGAAGGCGGCCATAACAGCGGACAGGATCCCGAACCGCGCTTCCTTGACAACAGTCCGGGAAACTTGCAGCGGCGACGCTCCGAGCGTCATTGCCGCCTGCCGGATGATCGGGTCCACACCGACCACCGCCGAATGGGAAAGCGACGCGACAATGGGCAGCGCAAGTATGGTCTGGGCGATTACCATGGCCGTGGGTGAATAGAGCAGGCCGAGGACGCCGAGCGGTCCGCTCCGGGAAAGCAGGAGATAGAGGAAGAGCCCGACGACTACGGGAGGGAGCCCCATGAACGTGTTCAAGAGACTGATAACAGCCCCTTTGGCCGGGAACCGTTTCAGCCCCAGGGCAGCGCCCAGGGGAATGCCGGCAAACGCGGCAACGCACAGGGCAATGCAGGATATTTTCAGGGACAAAAAAATGATGCCGTACAGCTCGGCATCGAGATGCAGAATAAGGGAAAAGGCCTTTGAAAATCCTTCACGCAGCAATTCCATTAATATTTCCTGCTATTTTCCGGAACGGATGGCCTTTTGATCCGAGAGCTCGGCGGGGCTATTGCGACGTTAGGTCTTTTTTCGCCGTACGACAGGCTTTATCATACGATGTACGCTGTGACGCGTCAAGCAGTAAATCATGTGCATCACTTTACCTCAAGAGAAAGAGGAAATTCCTGAAAAACCG
>JAJXTW010000102.1:0-2538 GCA_021783455.1 Nitrospirota bacterium
GGAATAGGCGTACTTGGCCGCTGCCTCGGCAAGGGACAGAAGACAGTCCAGAATTGCGAGCCTGCGAGCCATGTCCTGGATGCGGACGGTCCGGGCTGAAACCGATTCACGCACTTCCTGGAAGAGGCGATACTCCAGGTCGAGGATCTTTTCCTCGGCGCCGAGCACCTTTTCCTCGTACTCTTTCAATTCGGGGGTGATAAACCTCTCCGCGTTCGCCAGGGTCTGTTTGCGGATGAAATCCTGCGGCACGCTGGCGAGGTTGGCCCTGGTGATTTCGATGTAGTATCCGAACACCCTATTGTAGCTCACCTTGAGCGAGCCGATGCCCGTCCGCTCGCGCTCCCGCTGCTCAATGCCGGCGATCCACCCCTTGCCCTCGGAACTGATGGAGCGCAGTTCGTCAAGCCCGGCGTTAAACCCTTTTTTGATCAGCTTGCCTTCCCGGAGCGTATAGGGAGGGTCATCGTAGATGGCTTTATCGATGAGCTCGAACACATCCTGGAGATCGTCCCATCCTTCCACAAGATCGAAGGTAAGCCTCGCGCTGCAACCCGCCAGCTGCTCCTTGATACGCGGCAGAGCGGTAAAGGATTGTTTGAGCGCGATCAGGTCCCGGGCATTCGAAGCTCCCAGCGAGGCCCGGCTGATAAGACGCTCCAGATCATACACGAAGCCGAGCAAAACCCGGAGGTCGGCACGGAGCTGGTGGCTCTCCTTGAATTCGGCCACAGCGTCAAGCCGCCGCTCGATCTCAGCGGGATTCATGAGCGGATTTAAAAGCCACTCACGCAGCTTTCTCCCTCCCATGGACGTGGCGGTAAAATCAAGTATTGAAAGAAGCGTCCCCTGGCTCGATCCGTCATAGATATTCCTGGCCAGTTCGAGATTGCGCTGGCAGGAGGCGTCCATCATCATGTACTCGCGGACCAGGAACGGCCGGATTGTCCGGATATTCGTGAGCGCGGTTTTCTGCGTGTCTTCTATATAGCGGAGAGCCGCACCGGCGGCAGAAATGCCGATTTTCATGCCGTTGCATCCGAAACCGTCAAGGGACGCCGTCTTGAAGTGGTCGAGCAGGGTGCGCAGCGCGGTTTCACGGTCAAAGGTCCAGTCGTCATAAGCGTTGATGGCCTGCGTGTACTGGCGAAGCAGCGTCCCGAGGCCTTCGGAAGACTGATGCCCTTTCGGCAGGACGATCTCACGGGGCGTGAACCGTGCAAGCATGGCATCCAGTTCAACAAGGTTGTCGGCCCCGCGGACCTCGGCTATGGAAAAATTACCCGTTGATATGTCGAGAAAAGAAAGTCCGAACCCCTCTTTGGAGGGATAGAGGGAAGCGAGATAGTTGTTGTCCTTCGCGTCAAGCAGGTTCGCGTCCAACACCGTTCCCGGCGTCACGACGCGGATCACCTCCCGCTTCACGAGCCCTTTGGCGAGTTTGGGATCCTCGACCTGCTCGCAGACGGCGACCTTAAACCCACGGCGAATCAGTTTGGCAATGTATCCATCCACCGCATGATACGGGAAACCGCAAAGCGGCGTTTCGATGCCCTTGGACTTATTCCGCGCCGTCAGCGTGATCTCGAGCACTTTCGAGGCCGTCACCGCGTCCTGGTCGAACATCTCGTAGAAATCACCCATGCGGAAGAGCAGGATCGCGTCCACATGCTGCCGCTTGATTTCGCGGTATTGTTTCATGAGAGGGGTCAGTTCGGACATAATAATTATGATCTATAGAAAACCGGAAGTCAGGAACCAGAAAACAGTATGAAAAAATTATATGCGCCCGATAGTTGATGGTTCTCCCCATCCCGCGGGAGACCCATCATCGAGTTTCCAGTGAATCCCGGCTTCAGGAATCCGACTCCTTGGACGGAATACTGAGCCCAAGCCTTTTCATCACCAGTTTGATATCCTCCCACACCTTCCCTTTCTCCCCCGGACTCCTGAGCAGATAGGAGGGATGGAACGTCGGCATGACCGGGATTCCTTCGTACTCCTGCCACTTGCCACGCATCCGCGTGATGCCCTCTTTCGTATTGAGCAGGTTCTGTGTCGGCACATTGCCGAGCGTAACGATGACCTGTGGTCTGATAACCGCGATCTGTTGCTTCACAAAGCCGATGCAGGCCGCGACCTCATCGGGCTCAGGATTCCGGTTTCCCGGCGGCCGGCACTTTACAATATTGCAGATATACACCTCGGCCCGCTTGATTCTCATTCCTTTTTCGATGATGTCGGTCAGCAACTGACCGGCGGCGCCGACAAAGGGCCTGCCTTGCTGGTCTTCTTCAAATCCGGGGCCTTCGCCGACAAATACCAGTTTTGCTTCCGCGTCCCCTTCACCGAAGACAATGGTTTTTCTGCCCTTGTGCAGTTTGCATCTGACGCATTCGCCCAACTCTTCGCGAATGGAATCCAATGTCTCCGGGTGAACCGAAGTTCCTCCCTCATCTCCCTGCACTGAATGGGCGCCCGCTTTTATGACGTTCTGGTTCGTGACAGGAGGCGTGGAGGGACTTGCATCAATCTTTG
>JAJXTW010000102.1:2548-9274 GCA_021783455.1 Nitrospirota bacterium
GACAAAGGAGCGACAGATGAAGGCACAGCGACAGCCATGACGCGCACCCCGAGAGCCTTCTGATACTCGAGATGGGTCCTCACCTGTGTTACGATATCCAGCAGCTCGCGCTGAATCTCATCCATGGAACACACACCTGTCTTCGCACTTCGAACTCTGAACGTTGAACTCCGAACCGGGAATCAATTTCCCCACTTGAGTTTGCTTCTCAGGATCTCGTAATAGCTCTTCGTGGGGTGTTTGATCAGCCTCATCTTGAACCGGGAACGTTTAATCTCCACAACGTCATTCGGCATAAGGGGGAATCCGATCTGGCCGTCAAGGGTGAGCGATACATCCTCGCTCCGGGAGGTAAGGCATACGGTGACCACGACAGTATCAGGCAGGGCAATGGGCCGGTTCGAAAGCGTATGGGGGCAAATGGGCGTCACGACGAAACAGTGGATCGTCGGATGGATTATGGGTCCGCCCGCGGAAAGAGAATAGGCCGTCGAGCCCGTCGGCGTTGCCACGATCAATCCGTCCGCCCGCAGCGTGGTCAGATGGCCGTCGCTCACCGTGATCCTGAGTTCCATCATGCGCGCCAGCGCGCCTTTGTTGATCACCGCGTCGTTCAGCACGCGGTATTGCGCTATGTGTTTTCCGTCACGGATAACGCTCGTGGAAAGCATCATCCGGTCCTCGGTTTCGAGTTTGCCGGCAATCGCTTTTTCAAGATTGTCGTACAGTTCGTCGAGGGAAACTTCGGCCATGAAGCCCAGGCTCCCGAGGTTCACCCCGAAGATCGGCACGTTCGTATGCGCATCAGCGACGTGCCGCGCAGCGGACAGGAGCGTCCCGTCTCCGCCGAGCACGATCAGCATTTCGACGAGAGCCGGCAGCTCGGCTCGGTCGTATCCCTTCCTTTTGATCGACGCGGCCGTTTCCCGATCGATAAAAACCTTCTTGCCCCGCGATTCAAGCCAGACCGTCAGTTTCTTTGCAGCCTTCAATGCCGCGGGGATGTCTTTTGCAATAATGCCGATTTTTTTCATGTCGTTTTTTTTGACCGCAGGTTTTTCGCCGCGGCCTCTTCTCTTAAATCTTGTTGAGCGTCACCCGCAGCTCATCCAGCAATTTCTCATACCGCTCGCCTTCCGCAAGAAAACCGATCTCGCGGCTGTGGTCGTCAACATAGGAAAGATAGACGCTCAGAGCTTCTCCGGGGAGTTTATCCTCGGCGCGGTCCGCCCATTCTATGACGGTCACGCCGTCTGAGTCAAGGTACTCCTCAAAACCGATATTCTCGAGTTCGCCGGGATCAACGAGGCGGTACAGATCGATATGATAGAACGGCACCCTGCCCTCATACTCATTCACAAAAGTAAATGTAGGGCTCGTGATATAGTGCTCCTGCACGTCAAGCCCCTGCGCGATACCGTAGGAAAAGCTCGTTTTGCCCGCGCCAAGGTCGCCGTACAGGCAAACCGTATCACCGGCTTTCAGGCGCGCGCCGAGCATCTCGCCGATCTTCCAGGTCTGTTCCGGGCTTGTCGTGATCACGCTGAACACTATTTAGCCTGCTGGGCCACGGCCTAGACGACGTCGCGCTTGCCGATGATGCCCGTGACTTTCCCTTCTTTGACCACCGGCAGCAGATGGATATTCTTCTCGGACATGATCGTGGCAATATCAACGATTGAAGTTTCTTCCGTGATCGTGACAACCTTGCGGGTACAGATGTCCCCGACCCTTGTGGCGGTCAGTCGCTTCACGTCCTGCTCGAACTTCTTCGAGCTTTCGAGATAAATGGCCGCATCGAGGAAGCTGACAACGGTCGGAATGTGCAGCCGCTTGTTCCGATCGATGAGATCGTTGTCGGTCACGATGCCGTACAGAGCTCCGGAATCATCAACGACCGGCACGCCGCTGATCTCGTTCTTGACGAGAAGCGACGAGAGCTTTTCTACGGAACTGTCCGGTGTTACGGTAATGACCTTCTTCGTCATAATATCTTTAGCAATAAGCATAGGGACCTCTCAGGGGAAATAGTATTGATCACAGATGAAAACGGTAAAAATTATAGTGCACGAGCTCAACATAAAGGCTTGCGTCAAACCGGTTCGTCCTTGGTCATTCTCTTGTTTCTTTTATCGCTTCAGGTATTTTTTCGATCAGGTCTCCGGCGATCATCGACGCTTCGCCCTTCTCTTGCGCCGCCAGGTCGCCTGCCCGGCCATGGAGGTACACTCCGAGACAGGCCGACTGAAGAGAAGAATATCCCTGAGCCAGGAGGCTGCCGATCATGCCTGTCAGCACGTCACCGGTGCCGCCTGTTGCCATTCCCGGATTGCCGGTGGAATTGACGTACCTCCGGCCGTCAGGCGTTGCGACCACGGTGCCTGCTCCCTTGAGTACGAGGGTCACCTTGTACTTTGCGGCAAAAGAGGAAGCCATGCCGAGCCGGTCCTTCTGAACGTCGGCTGTCGATATTCCCAGCAGCCTCGCCATCTCGCCGGGATGGGGCGTCATGATGACCGGCACCTGGGCCTTCCTGAGCACGTCGAGAGAACCGGCAAGCGCGTTTAATCCGTCCGCATCGATTACGACGGGGACAGTGACCTGCTGGACGAAATTCCTCACCATCCGCACGGTTTCATAATGGGTGGAGAGGCCCGGACCGATCGCGCAAGCGCTCATCTTCATGGCTGCCTTGATCAGTTCGTTTTCGGCCCCGATCCCGATCGTGCCGTCTATGCTTTCCGCTGACGGAATGCACATGGATTCAAAAACCTGCTGCTGGACGATCGGCACAAGACCGGCGGGCGTTGCCACGCTCACAAGCCCCGCTCCGGCCCTGAGCGCTCCTTTGGCTGTCATCACGGCTGCGCCGGCCTTGCCAAGAGACCCCGCAACAACCAGCAAATGACCGAAATCACCTTTATGCGCATCGGTCTCTCTGCGTCCCATGATGCCCAGGAGCGATTCTCTATTCAATACACGTATATTGATTTTTTCCTTTTCTATGACTTCCGAAGGGATGCCGATGTCGGCAACCCGCACCGCGCCCGCATGGCCGGCGCCGGGAAAAAGAACCAGGCCTCGCTTTAACAGCGCCATCGTGACGGTAAGATCGGCCTTGATCGCCGTACCCATGACTGCACCCGAATCCGCGTCAATGCCTGTGGGGATATCCACGGCAACAACCGGCCTGCCTGACGCGTTGATCATGTCCACGGCCTGGGCGTACAGGCCCTTAAGAGGCGATGACAGGCCAACGCCGAGCATGGCGTCGACAAGGATATCGGCCCACAGGACAATCTCGGCAAGATAGCGCAAGGATGCGCTCTGCTTGATATCCACGTCCATCTTGCGGAGAACGGCAAGGTTGACCTTTGCCTCCCCCGACACCGAGCTGAACGGCGCAAGCAGGGCCACACGCACGGCTGTTCCCCGGATACTGAGCCTCCGCGCAAGTGCGAGTCCGTCTCCGCCGTTGTTTCCCTTGCCGCAGATGATGCCGACCCGCACGCCGGAAAGTCCGTCAAAGAATTTATCCATTTCGGCCATGACGGCCGAAGCGGCATTCTCCATCAGCACCGGACCGGGAATCCCGAATTCCCGGATGGCCCTGCGGTCGATATTTTTTACCTGTTGTGCTGTTGCGATTTTCATGGCATTTAAAAAATGCAAAAACTAAACAGCGTCACCGGCACTGTGAAACGGCACCCCAACCAGCACCACCTGAGCGACTGCGTATCCTTCATCATGAGAGTAACTGAGAAGAGCCTGTTTTACTCCTTTGAGGTCCATTAGGTCTTTCACCCTTCCGGAGAGGTTCAAGATCGGCCCGCCTCCCTCGCCATGAAGCACTTCCATGTCCGTCCACTTGATGCCTGCGCTCCACCCGGTCCCGATGGCTTTCAGCACCGCCTCCTTTGCGGCAAACCGCGCGGCATAGTGCTGCGCGGGAAATTTCTGCCGGGAGCAGTATTCGCGCTCACGATCCGTGAACAGCCGCTCAAGAAAGCCCTCGTGATTCTTTCCCGCTTTATCGATCCGGTCGATCTTGACCAGATCGACGCCGATTCCGACAATCATGGTTTCCCCCGATGAAAATCAAATAACAAAAAATGATCTTCTGCAGTTTACCGATGCACAAGTTCCTTCATCTCCCGCACGGCACGGTCCAGACCCACGAGCGCGGCCCGGGAGATGATGCTGTGGCCGATATTCAACTCAGTTACCTCGGGAATCTGCGCAATTCTCCGGACGTTCACATAATTCAATCCATGCCCCGCTCCCACGCGAAGCCCCAAACTGGCCGCCAGCTGCGCGGATTCGGCAATTTTAACGAACTCGCGGTCGCGGTCCTGTTCGGTCTTCGCGTTTGCATAAGCGCCGGTATGGATCTCCACCCATTCAGCGCCTGTCTTTTTGGAAGCAGCAATCTGGTTTTCGTCGGGATCAACGAACAGGCTGACAATGATGCCTCCCTGCCGCAGACGTCCCACGTAGGCCTTCATAAAATCGATCCGTGCCGCAACCTCGAGGCCGCCTTCGGTGGTCAATTCCTCGCGCTTTTCCGGCACCAGCGTGGAAAAATCAGGTTTGATATCAAGGGCAATGCGCTGCATCTCGTCGGTTGCGGCCATTTCCATATTCAATTTGGTCTGGACGATCTCCCGAAGCAGACGCATGTCGCGGTCCTGCACATGCCTCCGGTCTTCCCGAAGGTGGGCAATGATGCCCTCCGCGCCCGCAAGTTCAGCGAGCACGGCCGCCGCGATCGGGTCGGGCTCCGTTCCTTTTCTGGCTTGCCGTATCGTGGCAATATGATCGATGTTCACGGACAACTTAGGCACGAAGAGATCCCTCCTGACGAGTGCGATGATGGTGAAGTAAATTCTATCATCTCTCCGTCGAAATATCCAGAAAATTAATCCTTTGCCAGCGATCACCTATCGTGCTTAGGGAGAAAACCAGGCTGTACGGTATCGTTGTTTCATGGTTGACCAACATTGACAGCTCTGGTATTATTTCACCATCGCTCTTACATCCCTCACGGAGGTGGAAAATATGATTCGTGGCTTGAAGCACGTTGGTATCGCATTTTTGCTTGTGGCAATTTCAGCTTTATCCGCCTGGGCCCAGGAGTCCAGGATGGTCACGGCCGAAGGAGTGGCGGGCATTCAGGGGAATGCAAAGGATATCGCCCGGGATGCGGCGATCGAGGACGCGCAGAAACGGGCGGTGGAGCAGGCGGTCGGCATCCTGATCGACTCGCAAACCCAGGTCGAGAACTATCAGCTCATCAGCGACAAGATCCTTTCCCAGACCAAGGGTTACATCAAGCACTACAGCATCGTTGGGGAGACCGAGGACAGCGGGCTGCTCCGGGTCACGATCAACGCCGAGGTCGCCCTCGGCAAATTGACCGACGACCTCTCGGGCATCGGCATCCTGCTCGGCCAGATGCATAAACCCAGGACCATGATCATGATCGCGGAGCAGAACATCGGCCATGAGTGGTACGCGTGGTGGTGGGGACATCAGGGACAAACGATGGACATGGGAGTCGTGGAAAACACCTTCATCGACGTGTTCACGCAAAAAGGGTTCGAGTTCATCGATCACGACGCTGCTGAAAAGAACATCAAAGTGACCCCGGCCTACAAGATCCAGGACCTGACCGCTGCTCAGGCTCAGACGCTCGGGAATCAGGCCGATGCCGAAGTCGTGATCGTCGGCAAAGCGGTCGCCAAATTGTACGGAGACATCGGCGGAGGCATGAAGTCCGCGCAGGCCGACCTGTCGGTCCGGGCAATCCGCACCGATACGGGCCAAATCCTTGCGTCTGCGACCACTCACGGCGCAGCCGTGCATATCACGCCCGAGACCGCGGGGACCGAGGCCCTCAAAAAGGCTGCGACCACGGCGGCCGAGCAAATGTCCGATAAGATCCTTGCCGTCTATTCCAGGGAAGTCGGCGGCACGAGATCGGTCAATATCGTCGTCTCGGGATTGAACAAGACCCAGTTCGTGAAATTCAAGGACGTGCTCAAGAACCAGGTGCGCGGCATTCAAGACCTGCATGAGCGCAGTTTCGAGAACAACACGGCGAAAATCTCCGTCGACACCAAGGGCAGCGCCCAAAGCCTTTCCGACGAACTGCTGCTCAAGGACTTCGGCGCCTTCGGCGTGGAAGTGGTAAGTTCGACGGCCAACTCGCTTGAACTGAAGGTCACGCCGAAATAAGCGTAGTTCAAAGTTCCAGGTTCAGAGTTCAACGTTGACAAAAAACTCCCTGTCTCGTATTTAACAGACAGGGAGTTTTTTTAAGCAGTCACTATGAACCATGAGCTGTTTTTTATCAACCCACCCCTACCATCCTCTTTGCAGAAATTACAGTATTCTTAAGCAGAATTGCGATCGTAACCGGCCCGACACCGCCGGGGACCGGCGTGATCAGCGACGCCTTTTTTGAGACAGAATCAAAATCCACATCCCCAACCGTGGATCCATCAGGCATGACATTGATGCCGATATCAATGACAATAGCCCCTTCCTTCACCATATCAGCCTTGATCAGGCCGGACCGGCCTGTTGCGGTGCAGAGGACGTCAGCCTCCCTGGTCTCTGCACCCAGGTCGCGGGTCTCGCGGTGACAGACGGTCACGGTCGCTTCCTTGGCGAGCATCATCATGGCAAGCGGCTTCCCGACCGCGAGACTCTTGCCCACGATCA
>JAJXTW010000103.1 GCA_021783455.1 Nitrospirota bacterium
GAACCACGAGCGCCCGTGGAGGGACAACGCGCTGGAGATCATCGGGCCAGAAGTCGCGCAGCTGCGTCGGTCCTTCTTCCGCATGTGGGGCCTGGCCGGTTCCACCCTGACCAGACTGTTCTTGAGGCCGCGGCGTTTTCGCCGGGCAATAAAGGGCGCTGACGCGGTCCGGTTCCTGGAGAGCGGGCCGGAGAACATGATCCGGCCGGTGCGCAAGGCCTACCGCCAGGTGATCCACAACGCGAAGCAGTCGATCGACCTTGCCATGGGGTATTTTTATCCTCACGGCGGGATGCTGAGGGCGCTGAAAAGGGCCGTCCGGCGCGGAGTGCGCGTACGGCTGATGATCCCGCTCCATACGGATTTGCCGATCACCCGCTGGGCCGCACACGGGCTCTACGGCAGGCTTCTTCGCGCGGGCGTCGAGGTCTGGGAATACACGCCTGCAATGATGCATTCGAAGCTCGCAATTGCAGACGATACGGTGATCGCGGGGTCCGCCAACCTCGACGTCCGGAGCGGGAGAATCAATTACGAACTGGTCGCGATGGTCACCGACCCGGCGCTCGCCAGGCAGGCCCGGGCAGACTTCGAGGACGATCTCAAACAGTCCCAGCGCATTCAGCTCGATGAGTGGCAAAAACGTTCTCTGGTCCAGAAATTGAAGGAGCGGTTCAGCTACTGCCTGCTCGCGCGGTTTGACCTTATCGTCGCCCGGATGGAGATGGCGAGAAAGACGCGGTGAGGACGCCGGGAGCAGCCGGATTTCCTGTTGCAAACACGAGGGCGGGGTCGTATAATGTTTTTCGTGGTTTGATGAACGTTTTTCGGAGGTAGGTATGATGAATACGGCAAATTGGAAAGTTACCGAGGCCCCGACCTGTCCGCACTGCAAGGCGGTGATGGAGCAAATGGACGCGCGCTATCTGGATTGGGAGTCGCCCTATCTCTGGGTGTGTTACAACAACGAGTGCACGCTGTTCAAAAAAGGGTGGAACCACATGATGGAAAGCGTCGGCCAGCTTGTCTCCTATCGATTTATGATCCATCCCCAGAACGGCGAGGCCGGAGTCATACCGGCATTCAGCCACGATTATCTTGAAAAGCGCAGCAAACCGATGGAGCCCAACCCGGACGAATAAGAGGAGCCGGAAAAGCGGGAGTGTACGGCCTGGGATGAGGATCAGACCAGGCTGTCCCTTCCCGGCTTGATATTGTACTTCTTGATCTCTTCCAGCGAAAAGACGGGTCCTTCCTCGCAGATAAGTTTTCCCCCGCAAAAGCAGTGACCGCACTTTCCCACACCGCACTTCATGTGAGCTTCGAGCGTCGTAATGATGTGATCGTCGGACATGCCCATGAGAGACAGGTCCCTCATCGCGGCCTGGATCATGACATGGGGTCCGCAGATGTAGGCCGTACTGTTCTTGAAATTAACCTTGGCCTTGCCGAAATGCTCCGTTACGAGCCCCGTGCACCCCTTCCAGCTTTCTATCTGACAGGTATCCACGGTCAGGACGACATTCGCCCCCTGATCCTGCCATGCCGCGACCTCATCCAGGAACAGGACTTCCGAAGGATTTCGCGAACCATACATGATGGTAACGGTCGCCTTCTTGTTCGTTTTTGCGCGGGTGTTCATCATCTGGTTGATGAGCGGACGCAGCGGCACAATGCCGATGCCGCCGCAGATGAACAGGGTGTCCTGGCGGCCGTTGACCGGGAAGGGCCTGCCGTAGGGGCCGCGGACCCATATGCCGTCGCCGGTCGTGAGGCTGTTCAGCGCCGACGAAACATGGCCCACGGTGCGCACGCAGAGCTCAAGGTCGCGGCTCACGCCGGGCGTGGACGTAATCGAGATCGGCGCCTCGCCTGCGCCGAGCACGGAAACCATGACGAACTGGCCCGCCTGGTAGGTGAAGTCGCCGGGGACGACGATGGAGAAGAGCTTCACGTCTTTAGCGACTTCTTTGACGTCCCGAATCGATGTCTTGAACGGCAGATAGATGTTAGGGGTTGGCATAGAGTTGATCCTGAGCATGGGCAGGGGGCGTAGCGCAAACATACCGCGCGTCACGCTCCATGCGCTATGCCTCTTTTTCCTCCGTCTGGTCCGATCCCTTGATCTTGAGCGCCACGGTGGCCATATCGATGCTGCCCGGGCAGGACACGGCGCACCTGCCGCAGCCCACGCACCCGAAGACCCCGAACTGCTCCGGCCAGTGCAGGAGCTTATGATGGAACCACCGCTTGGTCCGGTGTATCTTCGCCTCCGCGGGAATCACACCGCCGGCCGTACGCGTAAATCCCTTGAACATGCACGTATCCCAGAGCCGGATCCGTTTTCCGGTATCAACAGACGCAGGACGGTCAATGACGTTGAAACAGGTGCAGACCGGGCAGTTGTACACGCAGCCGCCGCATTCGAAGCAGCGCACAGCCACCGATTCCCAGAACGCGTCGCTCACCTTGCCTGCCTGGATGCTCTTTCGCACCTGTTCGAGGTTCACCCGCTTTTCGAAGCGGCTTTGGGACGCGAGCCGCGCCTCGTACAGATCTTCGCTATCAACGGTTTTCGGTTCAATAAAAATGTGCGGGAAGTCCCTGACCAGCGACATGCCGTTCTCCGACTCTGCTTCGACAAAAAAGCGATCGCCGAGATCGGTGAACTGGAGATCGAAGCCTGATTTCAGGAACGGCCCGGTGCCGAGGCCGAGGCAGAAGCAGGTTGGGTCGGGTTGATTGCAGGCGATGGAGACCAGGATCGTTTTGTTCCGCCGCGTTTCGTAGTAGGTGTCCTTGTTCTTTCCCAGGTAGAAGGTGTCGAGGATCTTAATGGCCGAGATGTCGCAGGGCCTGATGCCGAAAAGAACACGGCTCTGTTTGTTCACGGCCTCTTCAATGCCCTCCTCGGAATAGCAGAAGAGCTGCTCCATCTGCGGCAGCAGGAACTCCTTTGGCGAAGGCATGAGCGCCGGGCCGTCCAGGGCGGTCTCGTGCATGCGCGAAAGTTCGGTCAGCACGATATCGCCTGAGGCGTCACGCCAGGGGGCGATCAGTTCATGGGCGGATTTGAGCTGCCGGAGCCAGAAGGAGAGGTGGTTTTTATTGAGGATATAGGTTTGTATCATAATAAGTGATTTTCTTTGTCCGATGTGCATGACTGGTGAATCGGAGCAATGCTTTTGCATGACCCCGCTTCACCCCGTCTCCGTTTCATTGATTCATTTGTCACGCCGCTGCATTTCCTCGGGCGGAATGTACAGGTCGAGACCGATTCTCATTCCTTCATAGTAGCCGATGCGCGGCGCCTGGCGAGTGCCGGGCCTTCTCCGCACGGGCCCGACAGCCGCTGCGCAGACCTTGAACTCCGGTATCTTCGCATTCGGATCAACGGCATTGATCGTGAGCAGGTTTACGGCCGCCTCACGGAAGTGGAAGGGGATGAAGATGATGCCTTCCGGCACCGTGTTCGTCACCCGGGCTTTCACTTCCAGACAGCCGCGTCTCGAGGTAACGCGCACGAGGTCGTTCGCACGGATTTCAAGCCGCTCCGCGTCAGCGGGGTTGATCTCGACCATGCACTCGGGCTCTTCGCGCTCGAGGGTGGCTGTTCTCCTGCACATGGTGCCCGTGTGGTAGTGGAAATAGCTTCTGCCCGTGGTCAGGATGAAGGGGTACTCGCTGTCCGTGGGTTCCGCGGGAGGGATGAATTCCACGGGGATGAACGCCCCCATGCCGCGGGTGAATTTTTTCCTGTGAAGATAAGGCGTGCCGGGATGGTCCATCCCGAAGCACGGCCACTGGAGCCCGAAATTCGCGTCGAGCCGGTGATGGAGAATGCCGCCGTAGGACGGCGTGAGGATCGCGATCTCCTCCATGATCTCATGGGCCGCGCTGTAGTCCATGGGGTACCCCATGAGTTGGGCTATGCCGCAGATGATCTCGTAGTCGGGTTTCGCTTCACCCACGGGCGGTACGGCCTTTCTGATCTTCTGCACACGCCGTTCCGTGTTGGTGTAGGTGCCGTCCTTTTCCGCGAACGAGGCTGCCGGCAGGATTACGTGGGCGTATTCCGCCGTGTCGGACGGGAAGATGTCCTGGACCGCGAGGAAGTCAAGCTTCGCTAAGGCATCTCTCACGTGCGTTGAATCGGGGTCGGAGATCACGGGGTTCTCGCCCATGATGTAGAGCGCGCGGATCTTGCCCTCATGGATGGCGTCGATCATCTCGGTAAGCGTGAGCCCCGGCTTCTCAGGCATGGGCCGGGACCAGGCCAGCTCGAATTTTTTTCGGGCTACGGGATCGGCGACTTTCTGGTAGCCTGAATAGACGTCGGGAAGCGCGCCCACGTCGCATGCCCCCTGCACGTTGTTCTGGCCGCGGAGCGGGTTCAACCCCGTCATGGGCTGGCCGATGTGGGCCGTGAGCATCACGAGGTTGGCGCAGGACCGGACGTTGTCCACGCCGGTAATGTGCTGGGTGATGCCCATGGAGTAAAAGAGCATGGAGCGTTTTTCCGAAGCATAGAGCCGCGCGGCCTTGCGGATGTCGTCGGCGGGCACGGACGTAATCTTCTCGGCGACTTCGGGCGTGAAGGTCAAAACCCGTTTTTCAAAATCGTCGAAGTTTTCGGTGCGCTGGCGGATGAACGACACATCAACGAGCCCTTCGGTGATGATGACGTTCATCATGGCGTTTAAGAGCGCCACGTCGGTGCCGCTCCTGTGCCTCATGTGGAGGTGGCTGAATTTGGCGATCTGGGTGCGTCTCGGATCGGCCACGATGATGGTCGCGCCCCGGTCCTTTGCCTCCAGCATGTGCATGCCGATCATGGGGTGCTGTTCCGTGGTGTTCGAGCCGATCACGAAGATCACCCGGGCGTCCCGGATCTCGTCGATCGAGTTCGTCATGGCGCCGGAGCCGAAGGCGGCTGCCAGGCCGCCGACCGTGGAGGAGTGGCAGAGCCGCGCGCAGTGGTCCACGTTGTTCGTGCCGATGACCGCGCGGGCGAATTTCTGGAGCACGAAGTTCTCTTCGTTCGTGCATTTGGCTGACCCCAGGATGCCGATGGCGTCGGGGCCGTATTGTTTTTTTATTTCCGCAAGCCTTGCCGCTGTTTTGCCGAGGGCTTCTTCCCAGCTCGCGCGGCGGTAAGCGGTCTTGCCGTCCTTGATGAGGGGAGTGGTCAGGCGGTCGGGATGGTGGACAAATTCATGGCAGTTCCATCCTTTGACGCAGAGCGTACCGTGATTTACCGGATGTTTTCTGCTCGGGGAAACGCCGGTGATCAGATTATTTTCAACGTGAAGGTACAGGCCGCAGCCGCAGCCGCACCAGGGACAGGTGGTGGAAATTTTTTTCATACGGTTTTAATTATAACACCCCGATCCGGGGAAAAGCAAAAATAAAGAGGACTATTTTCAGGCGGGATAGAAAGGTATCAGCGTTTGCATTGTTTCAAAGGATCGCAACTGAGCCGCGAAAGAATAAAAAAATTTCTCGCAAAGCGCGCAAAGATCGCAAGAAAAACTTTAGATTCCGGTTTTAAAACCAGAAGGATTTTTCCTTTCTTTGCGACCTTTGCGCGCTTTGCGAGAGACGCCCTTCATCTTCTGCCCTTGGTTCCGTTCCTCCGGGTTCTTGCTGCTGGTTCAATCTTGCAGATTGAACCAAACCGTTAATAATCGGTTCAGGCTGCAAACCTGTACCAGCCAGAGCGTCTTGGCGTCTTTGCGCGAAAAATATTTGTCGTTTATTTCTTCGATTCCAGCCCCTTGACCTCGCCCACGCGGTGGATCTTCATCATGTTCGTGCTGCCTGCAACGCCGATGGGCACGCCTGCAGTGATTACGATGACGTCGTGTTCTTTGGCCAGTTTCTTTTTGAGCATGATCTGCTCGACGCCGGCGATCATGTCGTCGGTGGTTTTTTTTGGCCTGAGTACGACCGGCTTGACGCCCCAGTACAGCGATATCCTCCTGGCTATGTGCTCAAAGGGCGTAGGCGCGATGATGCTCATGCGGGGGCGGTGCTTCGAAACCAGGAGGGCGGTGGAACCTGACTGGGTGAAGGTCACAATGGCTTGGGCATGTTGTTCCTCGGCAGCGCGGCATGCTGCATGGGCCACGCTTTCATCAGGGCCGGATACGTCCTCGTCCGGGGGCCAGGGATTCACCGAGGTCTCAACCTGCAAGGCGATGCGCGCCATGGCCGAGACTGCCTGGACCGGGTATTTTCCCATGGCGGTCTCACCCGAGAGCATGACGCAGTCCGTACCGTCAAGAATCGCATTTGCGACGTCCGACGTTTCGGCGCGCGTAGGCTGTGGATTCTCGATCATGCTTTCGAGCATCTGCGTTGCCGTGATCACCGGTTTTTCCTCCCAGTGGCAGGCCTCGATGATCTTCTTCTGGAGCAGCGGCACCTGTTCGGGGGACATTTCCACGCCCAGGTCTCCGCGCGCGACCATGATGCCGTCAGCCGCGCAAATGATCTCGTCGAGGTTCCGGATTGCCTCGGGTTTTTCGATCTTCGCGATAATGGGGATGTTCGCACCCAGGGATCGGACGAATTTACGGGTCAGAAGAATGTCTTTTGCCGAGCGCACGAAGGAAAGAGCGATATAGTCCACGCCCTGCTTCACGCCGAACCGAAGATCATCCTTGTCTTTTCGCGAAAGCGAAGGAAGCGAAAGTCGGGCCCCGGGCAGGTTCACGCCCTTGTGGCTTTTGAGCACGCCGCCGCGCACCACCTTGCAGGTAAGGCAATGCGCGTCCTTTCTGGTCACGCGGAGTTCAAGCCGGCCATCGTCCAAAAGCACGACATCGCCGGTTTTCAGGTCTTTCGTGAGCCGGGGGTAGGTCACGGAGACCAGGTCCGCGGTGCCGGTGACCTTTTTCGTAGTGAGCGTCAACGTATCCCCGCGCCTGAGCGGCACCGCGTCGTTTTGCATGACTCCGACACGCAGTTTCGGCCCCTGCAAGTCCTGTATGATCGCTATCTGCTTCCCGGCCTTCTCTGCTTCGTTTCTGATGAGCTGGATGCGCCAGGTATGGTCTCTCCGTTCACCATGGGAGAAATTAAGCCTGGCCGCGTCCATGCCTGCACGGATGAGCCTGGCTATGATCGTGGGAGAACTTGACGCCGGGCCGATGGTGGCGATGATCTTGGTGCGTTTGGACATGAAACCTCCGAGAAAGACGAGCGCAACTGCGTTTCAAAAGCTGATGAGAAATATTATAACAGAAAAAGATCCGAACAGTTGGACGGGACGTATGACTCGGATGAGAAGTAGTATTACAATTGTAACCCGAGAGGCTTGGAGAAACGCCGCCGTGAGGAGCGCGATTTAGCGACCCTCTCGACGGCGAGGTTGGAACTTCCTAGGCGGTGATTTTGGTCGGCTTCTTCTGATGTTTAATGATGGCGGAAAGGGAGCGGAGGGCTTGATTGACGGAATCGTGATCGGGAAAGTATTTAGCGACGTCAGGTTCAATCACGATTACGTTCGTGCCTGCGGCGTACCGTTTCGCATATTTTCCTCGAAGCCCTTTGCTGAAGTCGTACTCTTCAAGCATGTCTGGATCTTTTTGCATTTTCTTCATAGGTTTCTCTTTCATGTTTTGTCGCCTTTCTCGCACTGATAAGACGTATTTTATCGCTCCGTTCCGTATGAACCACAACCAACAACCGATTCTGATGCGAGTTGCCGATGAGGATCAGGCGGTCTTCATCGGTGGAATGAAGCGGGTCGAAGATTGTCAATGACATCGTATCACTGAATGCCGTGCTGGCCTCGTCAAAAGTGATGCCATGGACTCGTATGTTCCGTTTTGCCTTTATTGGGTCCCACTCGAATGAAAGCATCGGCCACCTTATATCAACGTTTCCGTCTCATCTAAATCATTTTAACATACAAAATGAGCCAAGTGAAAGCAATAATTTTCAGCAAGCCTATCTCATGATCATTTCTATGTGGCTGTATTTGTTTCCCGTGCACGCCGTGCAATGCGCCAATGCACTACAAAAAATACGATGTCGATGAGCAGGATGATTATTGCCTTGGTTATGCCTTGAATGGCGTCTCGTTTCTCCGATTGCAGGGCTTGGCTATAGCTTTCCATTCGACGTTTGGTAAGTTTGTAGGTCGGGTAGAGCGAAGCGAAACCCGACATTATTTCGATTCACGGCCTCAGAGGTATTATTTTATAGAATTGTCGGGTTTCACAAAGGGCGTTCTACCCGACCTACCAACTGGACAACGACGCGGGTGACGCGCCGCTTTCTGGCGCGACGCTGTGGATCCGCTGGTTGGTCTATAAAATCAGTTGTGAGACGCGGCGGCGTGCAACTTCAGCCCGAGTGCATCCATGACTTTGAGGATGGTGTCGAAACCTGGACTGCGTTCTCCGGAAAGTGCCTTGTAAAGACTCTCTCTGGACAAGCCGGAATCACGCGCGACCTGTGCCATGCCCTTGGCACGAGCGATATCGCCCAGGGCCTTGGCAATGAACGCAGCATCGCCGTTGGCCTCCTCAAAACATGCCTCAAGATATGCTGCCATTTCCTCTGGCGTGCGGAGATGTTCGGCAACATCGTAGCGAGTCGTTGTGGTTTTCGTTCTGGTCTTGCTCATAAATTCCTCCTACAGATTGTGCGCGAGACGCAACGCCGTCTTGATATCCGTGGTCTGTGTGCGCTTGTCACCACCGGCCAGTAAAATAATCATTGTGCGGCCGCGCATTGTGTAATAGACCCGGTATCCAGGGCCATAGTCGATCCGCAACTCCGAGACGCCCTCACCAACCGGCTTAACATCTCCCGGATTTCCGGCTGCTAAGCGTTCGACGCGTGCCTGCACGCGGGCGCGTGCACGAATGTCACGCAGGCCATCAAGCCATTTGGCATATATGTCAGTTTTGCGGATTTCGAGCATGAATGTATTGTAGCCTTGTGGCTACACATTGTCAATGCTTTTCAATTAGGTAAAGGTGTAACGTTACCAAAAGACAGGCAGGATAATGAGAGCAATGAATGACGTAAAGGACGCAACGAATAAGATTCCTATTATCCCATCTTTACGTCGCGTGATTGCCATATAGTCAAAGATATCGGTAAAACCAGCACAGCAATTGTTCTTCCCGGTCTCATTTCGAGCAATGGTCGAAATTCGCATAGCTGAAATTCCGGCAGCAATAGTTTTGTGCC
>JAJXTW010000104.1 GCA_021783455.1 Nitrospirota bacterium
CTGCAGAGATGCCGGCGATGCTGCCGCCCATGATCACGTGGCGCATTCCTATTGCCCCCTTCTTTAAGAATAGAGCCGTCACAACCGCCTTCCGTCTCAATCTCCGTTGGCATGCCAGCCAGGATAGACCTGATTTGCCCGGTCTTTTGAGCAGCAGTCGTCAGGAAAAATTGCTTACGAATTGTCTCTAACTGTACAGGGTCGTGAATTCGAAGTAAATCACCCAGGAAGGGTATTTTCAGGGGATGCACCTATGCCGCGGGATGGGGAATGGAACGATGGGAACCGGAAGGAGCGTGTTGGGCTGCTTTCAGGCAGGCGGCAGCTTCGGCTTCTTGATCTTCCTGCTTCCTTCATAGAGATCATATTCAAGCAGCCTGCACTCGATGCCGCTGTTGTAGAAAGGGACCTTTCTCGCGGGCTTCAGCTTTACCTGCTTTGCAAGAGCAGGGCTTCCGGTAAAAACATAACCTCGATAGCCTTTGCATTTCTGTTTGAAATAGTCGCCGATGGCCGCATAGGTCTTGGCAAGCTCGTTGACCTCGCCCATCCGCTCTCCATACTCCGGGTTTAACACGATAACGCCCCCGTTGTCGGGCGGCAGCATATCCGAGAAATTACAGACGCTGAAATCGATGAGCTGTTCAACGCCTGCCGTTGCTGCGTTCTTCTTCGCGGCCTCGACGGCATCGGGGCTGATATCCGTGGCCAGGATCCTGCCGGGCAGACGTTTTGTTGCTTCCTGTTTTGCCTGCTCGCGAAGCTTGCTCCAGAGAGCTTCGTTAAATCCCCTGAGGTGCATGAAGCCGAAGTTGCTGCGCATGAGCCCCGGGGCCCGGTTCAGGCCGATCAGGGCGGCCTCGATGGCGATCGTGCCGCTGCCGCACATGGGATTCATGAAGTTTGTGCTGCCGTCCCATCCCGTCGCAAGCACGACAGCTGCTGCGAGCGTTTCCTGCATGGGGGCCCCGAGCGGAATCTTCCGGTATCCGCGGCGGGAGAGGGGCTCGCCGGAAGTGTCGAGATACACCGAGACATGGTCATCCTTCCAGTAGAGATGGACCACGCTCTTGTCGCGCTCCGGGCCGGAGTCGGGTCGTGTGCCTCGTTTGTCCTTGATCCGGTCGACAATGGCGTCCTTGCACCGAAGGTTGGCGAAGCGCGAATCATTGATGCTCGCGGTATCAACGCTCGAGGTCACGCAGACATAGCCGTCTTCGGGAATAACGTCCTCCCAGCTCAGCTCCGACAGGTGCTGGTAGAGCTCATTCGCAGTCGTTGCAATAAATTCCTTGAACAGAAAAAGGACGCGGTGCCCGGTGCGGATTCGCAGATTGAGCCGAAGCGTGTCGTCAAGCGTGCCTGTTGTTTCCACGCCGGCAATCTGCTCGGAAAGAACGGGCTGACCGAGTGCGCGCAGTTCTTGCGTTAAAAAAGGAGGGATGCCCTTGGGGCAGGTAATGAGAATGGTGGATTTTTCCATGTATCAGTAACGAAGGAATAGTGACGCGAGAAGTCTCTCCCGGGCGAGGGGCGGTCTCCGCACGCGAAGAGAACCCTATTTGAGATCCTCCGGTAAAAAAGGTGTCAGTTCGCCGAAGCCATCAGCCGTTCTTTGTCCTTAAAGAGCACGTCGCACTTGTTGTAATAGGTCTTCCGGACAACGCCTTTTCCAAAGGTGTTGTGGAGCACGACATCGCCGATGCGGTACTTCCCGGACATGTCATAGGCGCGCTCTTTCCCCCGCGCTTCGGCCAGGCAGGACTCCCACAGCACTTCCGCCGTTTTCGCGGCCGATTCCTTCTTTTTTGACGCCGTGCCCGTCGTGAGGTCAGCGGAAGTCCGGTATTTGTGCGCGCTGCCGCAGGTCCTGCATTTTACCTTGGCAATCGTCTCGCCATCCGCAGCCATGGCAACAATGATATGATCGCAGCTCAACCTGCACTTGGTGCAATAAGCAGCTGCATTCTCGCCCGCCGAACGTTTTTCCAGCATGACTTTCTCCTTCCCCTGACTTTTGGGATGTACGTGTTGTTCCTGTCCCGTGGATTACCTCAAGACGGGTGGGCCCGCCTCTCTGCATGCGGTCGTCTCACCCGGAAGACTATGGTCACTATACACCTTCTCCGGCGAAAAAGCTTTTATTCTTTTTCCGGCAGCAGGCCATCCGGACCTGATCCCCGGCCGGGCCAATGGTCCTGGGGCATCCGCGCGCATTCGTGAAAGATGCGGGCCTTACAGGACCGGCAACGTTCCGGGTCCAACCGCCTTAACACGATTTTATTGACGGCGTCCGCTTTGGACAGAAAAATATTTTCCTCGCCGATGCGGTCGAGGTAGCCGCCGCGTCCCAGGAGGTCCAGAACGTCGCCTTTCATCGAGCACAAGTACAGCTTCCGTCCGCTCAGATGCATGCGGTGGGCCTCATGGGCGAGCATCTCGCACCCGGCCACGTCGATGAAATTGATGCCGTTGCCCACGACAACGACGTGGGCCTGTTCCGGATTTTGCCTGCTGAGGGAGGAGAGCTCCTCGGTCACATGATTTACCGCGCCGAAAAACAGCGATCCGTCGACCCTGACGATCTTCATCTGGGGACACTCGGGAGACGGCCTCTTCAGGATATTGACAAAACTCCGGTTATTGCTGCCTGCGTCCGGAACAAGGGTGATGAAGTGCGGGTGCGACGTTCGGTTGAGATAGAGCAGCAGCGAAAGGATGACCCCCACATAAATGGCAAATTCCAGCTCTACGAGCAGCGTTGCGAGAAACGTCACCCCCATGACCACCGCCTCAGGCGTGCTCGTCTGCACAATGGTCCTTATGTGATGCCAGTCGACGAGGTTAAAGGCGACGAGCACGAGCACGCCCGCCATGGACGCAATCGGCAAATAGGCGCTGAGCGGAGCGATAAGCAGCAGGATGAGGAGGAGCGATAGCGCGGCGTAGACGGCGGCCATCGGCGTCTGCGCTCCTGTTTCATAATTGAGCCCCGTGCGGGTGAAGGACCCCGATGCCGCGTAACTCGAAAAAAAACTCCCGATGATGTTCGAGAGTCCCTGGCCGATGAACTCCTGGTTGCTGTCGATCCGCTGATGGGAGCGCGTGGCTACGGAACGAGCGATCGAGACCGCCTCCGCCAGGCCCAGCATGGCCACGGCCAGGGCGGCGGGCGCCAGTTCGCGTATCGATGCGGTAGAAAGGTCCGGCAGGGAAAACGGCGGCAGGTGCTGCGGGAGAGAACCGACCAGACGAACTCCGTGTTCCCTCCCGTGAAGGAGGACGGCCAGAGCGCTCCCGATGATCAGGGCGAACAGCATGCCGGGCCACCGGGGAAAATACCGTCTGAAAATGATCGCAACAGCCAGCGTGGCCAGACCGATCCCGAGAACAAGGAGGTTCGTGTCCGTCACAGAGCGGAACAGGTCCGCCCAGACATGGATAAAGGCATGGCGTTTCGACCCGGGAATGCCGAGAAGATTGCCGAGCTGGCTCGTCCCGATGAGCAAAGCGGCGCCGGCGGTAAACCCCACGACCACGGAGTGGGACACGAAATTAACGAGCGCGCCGAGACGCGCGAGCCCCAGGCAGAACTGGAAGAATCCGGCCAGGAACGTGAGGGCGAGCACTTTTTCGATGTAGACCGTTGTCAACGGCTCCGCAAGAGGGCCGACGGTGGTGAAGATCACGATGGAAATGGCGGTCGTGGGGCCGGAAATAAGATGAAAGGAAGAGCCGAAGAGCGCGGCAATGATGGTGGGGATGATCGCGGAATAGAGACCGTATTCCGGCGGCAGTCCTGCAATCATGGCAAAGGCCACACCTTGCGGAAGCACGATGACCGCGCCGGTGATTCCCGCCGCAATGTCGGCACGGGTGGTCCGCCTGTCGATATAACGACCCCAGCGGAGAAAGGGGAATATCGCTTCCCATCGTAGAGCAGCGCGCCGTGATCGGGTCGGTTCCATGCTGATCTGCATAAGAGACTATCCTGCTCAGGAGTATGTATCAAGTATAGCTGCTCAAGGCAGATTAGTCCAGCTGCCCTCCCGGCTCGTCAGACGCCAGGACCGCAGGCGGCGATGCCGCCATATTCGTACCTTTTTGGCTTGAAATCACACCGTCATTCTGTTACTATGCCCGAGATTAGGAGACTCCGTGCAGAAAGCAGACCTCACAACCAGAGCTGTCGCAGGTTTTGTCGATCTCCTGCTGGTCATCGGTCTGGCCAGACTGCCGGATGTACTGGGGTTTTTGTCCGCCTGCGGATACATTCTGGTGCGGGACGGACTGTTCGATCGCAGGAGCGTCGGGAAAAAGCTCATCGGACTTTACGTGGCCTCGTCGGAAGAAGCCGGACCTGCGATGACCTACCGTGAGTCGATCATCAGAAATGTCCCCTTCGCCGTTGTCTATATCCTGTTTCTGGTGCCCTATGCGGGATGGGCGTTGGGCCCTTTGGCGCTGGGCGTGGAAAGTCTGGTCGCCATCGGCGATGAACGGGGAATGCGGATCGGGGACATGCTGGCGCGCACGATCGTGGTCCAGAATGGCGCGGCAACTGCGGGCAACAAGCCCGAAGAACGGTCTTCTGCCGGGCAGCCCGGCGTAACGGTACCGCAAGACGAACAGCACTAGTCCGCCTTGCTCATTTCGGTTCGAGACGTATCTCTTCACATCGCGCATGCAGCTTTGCCGGGCTTGCGGAATCGTCCGCAAGAGTTCGCCCGGCTTTGTTTTGGATCATCTTCTGAAAGGAGTTTCCTCATACAATGTTTATCAATTCCATCATGGGCTGGTTTTCCAACGACATGGCCATCGATCTCGGCACGGCCAACACCCTGGTGTACGTCAAGGGCAAGGGGATCGTCTGTAATGAGCCCTCGGTCGTCGCCATATCCTCAAAAACCGGGAAAGTACTTGCCGTGGGTTCCGAGGCCAAGCGTATGCTCGGCCGAACGCCCGGCGACATCAAGACGATCCGCCCCATCAAGGACGGCGTCATCTCGGACTTCGACTACACCGGCGAAATGCTGAAGTACTTTATCCAGCGCGTCCATAACCGGAAGTCCTTCATGCGGCCGCGCATCGTGATCGGCGTTCCCTCGGGCATCACCCAGGTGGAGCAGCGCGCCGTGAAGGACGCGGCCATTTCCTCGGGCGGCCGCGCCGTCTACCTGATCGAAGAGCCGGTGGCCGCCGCGATCGGGACGGGCCTGCCGATCGCGGAGCCGTCGGGGAACATGATCGTGGACATCGGCGGCGGGACGACGGACATAGCCGTCATCTCCATGAACGGCGTGGTGTACAGCAAGGCCATCCGCGTGGGCGGAGACAAGATGGACGAGGCAATCATCAATTACATCAAGCGCAAGTATAACCTGCTCATCGGCGAAATGATGGCGGAGACGATCAAGATGGAACTCGGCTCCGCATACAAGGTGGACACGAACCGGCAGACCATGGAGATCAAGGGGCGCGACCTCGTGTCCGGAATTCCGAAGACGCTCATTCTCGACGATGACGAGGTACGCGAGGCGCTCGCCGAGCCGGTCAGCCAGATCCTGAACGGCATCAAGCAGGCCCTCGAAAACACCCCGCCGGAGCTCTCGGCCGACATCGTGGATAAAGGGATCGTCCTCGCGGGCGGCGGCGCTTTGCTCAAGGGCATGGACGTGTTCCTCCGCGAGGAGACGTCGCTTCCCATCATCATCGCCGAAGACCCCCTGACCTGCGTTGCGCTCGGCGCCGGGAAGGTCCTCGATGACGAACAAATCCTGAGACAAGTAATGATGTAGGGAAAGCAGCCGCACAATGCCCGGTTTTGTTTCAAAACATAGAAAATTCATCGTCATTTTTTTCCTCTTTGTGGTCCTGTTCTGGCTCCTCACGGTCCAGGTGAAGAACGGGCGTTTCCTCTTTCTGGAAAGACCGGTGCTCGCCGTATCCGGTTTCGTCGAGCGCATTATTACCAGGTCGTTCAGCGCCGTGGAATCAGTCGGCGACTGGTACGACTTTCTGGTAAGCACCGACCGGGAAAACCGGCGCCTCAAGACCGAAGTCGAACGCCTGCGGCTCAACAGCGCCCTTTTGAACGAACTCCTCTTCGAAAATGAACGCTTGCGGGAAGCGCTGAGTTTCAAAAAGCTCGCTCCGCCTTTAGCGGTCATGGTCCAGGTCATCGGCAAGGACCTTTCTCCCGCTTCGAGCACCATTACGGTCGACAAGGGTTCAGACGACGGCATCGGAAAAGATATGGCGGTCATCACGTCGGACGGCGTCGTCGGAAAAGTCCACACCGTTCTTCCCAACACGGCAAAAGTCCTCCTGCTCACCGACCCCGGTAACACCGTTGCCGTCATGGTCCAGCGGAACCGGGAAGAGGGTTTGCTCGAAGGGAAGCTGGTCAACTGCGCCCTCAAATATGTGTCCTATTATGCGGACATTCAGGAAGGCGATCTGCTGGTCACGTCGGGCCTTGACGGGATCTACCCGAAGGGACTGCCGGTAGCGACCGTGATGAAAGTAACGAAGCAAGAGGCCGTCGCCTTCCAAACGGTGGTAGCGGAACCTGTTGTTCGTTTTTCCCGTCTGGAAGAGGCATTGGTGCTCAAGAAATGAAACCCTGGGTCTATCTTGTCGTTCTGCTGTTGATCCTCCCCGTTCAAGCCGGTCTGCTCAACCCGCTGTCCATCGGCGGCATCAAACCCGACATCGCGCTGGCCGTCGTTTTTATCATCGGCCTGATCACCGGCCCGGTGGAAGGAGCCTTTGCGGGCATGAGCATCGGCCTGCTTCAAGATATCGGGTCCGCGAGCCTCCTTGGCCTTACCGGTCTCTCCCGGGGGATGGTGGGTCTCCTGTCGGGGCTGCTCGGCAGACGGGTGCTCGACATCGACAATCCGATGATCGTTCTTTTTCTGGTCGCGTTGAGCATGGCGGAGGGGCTCTTCATCGCTCTTTTTCTCCAGACAACGTACGGAGCGGTCCCGTTCCTCAGCCTGGTGGCGGGCCGCATCGTTCCCCAGGCCCTCTATACGGGCCTGTGCGGTCTGCTCCTGTTGCATCTGACCAAGAAGAAAAACGTCCTCACCGCGCTCACGCGACGGGAACTGCGGAAGGAGCGGTAAATGTTGCAGCAGGAAGGACCGATCGATGTTCAAAAAAGACTCCCGTTGCTTGCAGTGTATATCGTTTTGTTCACCCTTGCCCTCCTCATCCGCCTCTGGTATCTCCAGGCGGTCAAGGGGGCCTACTACTATGAGCAGGCCGAAAGCAACCGCATCCGGCCGGTCAAGCTCAGGCCGCCGCGGGGCATCATTTACGACCGCTACGGAAGACCGCTTGTTGAGAACGTGCTTACCTTCGACGTCTCCCTGGTTCCCGAGGACGCGACGGATTTCGACGCTACGATCGAGAAAATGTCGTCCATCCTTAAGATCGACAAGTCCGCAATCCGCACGGCACTGGACGATGCAGCGCCGACCAGGTCAAAATACGATCCAGTGAAGATAGAGGAAGAAGCGCCTTGGAACCAGGTGGCGCTCGTTGAGGCGCACCAGGAGGATTTGCCCGGTACGATCATCGAACCCGAACATCGCCGGCATTATCCTTACGGGGGGCTCGCCTCGCACCAGCTGGGCTACATTGGGAAAGTTTCCCAGACCCAGCGGAAGCAGGACCAGACGGACATGGGTCTTCTGACCGGCCAGGGCGGTATCGAAAAAATCTACGATAAACTGCTGCGCGGCACCGCGGGCAGACGCATGATCCAGGTAAATGCCGCCGGAAGAAAGGTCAAGGACCTGGGAATCGAAGAGCCCCGGCCCGGGAACGACCTGTACCTCACGATTGATCTCGATGCGCAAAAGGCGGCAGAGGACGGGCTCGGAGACCGCGCGGGGGCCGTGGTGGCCATGGACCCGAACAGCGGGGAGATTCTGGCCATTGCCAGCCACCCGAACTACGATCCGAACCTCTTCCCCCGGGGAATCTCACCCAAGGACTGGGTCCGGCTCATGGATGACCCGGCCCACCCCTTGTACAACCGGGCTATTCAGAGCGTCTATCCTCCGGGCTCGACGTTCAAGATCATCGTTGCGCTGGCCGGACTGTCGTACGGCGTGATCACCCCCGATGAAAAGATCGTCTGCCACGGGTCCCTGAAAAGCGGCAGACACTCCTTCCGGTGCTGGAAAAAAGACGGGCACGGCGCGATCTCTATGCATCAGGCCCTCGTCGAATCCTGCGACGTGTACTTTTATACCCTGGGGGAACGGATCGGCTGGGACCGGGTCGCCGCGTTTGCAAAGAAGCTCGGCTATGGAAGCCTGACCGGCATTCCTCTGCCCGACGAGAAGCCGGGCCTCATTCCCACCGTCGCGTGGAAAAAGAAGCGGACCGGAGAAGCATGGTACGGCGGGGACACGTTCATCAATTCCATCGGACAGGGGTTCGTGCTCGTCAGCCCCATCCAGGCATGCCAGTTGATGAGCCTCGTCGCCAACGGAGGATATTTCTACCGTCCCATGCTGCTCAGGCAGTCGCGAAACCGCGAGACGGGCGTTGTCACGACGTACTCCCCGGAACTCAGGAATAAAGTCACCATTGACGCCAATGCGCTCGAGGTCGTGCGGAAAGCGCTTGCGGGCGTCGTTGCCGAACCGGGCGGCACGGGCCACGCGGCCCAGACGCCGATGGCGACCGTCGCGGGCAAATCGGGTACCTCCCAGGTCATTGCGCAGAAGGTCGCCGGACGGCACCTGGCGGAACTATCGCGCGACCATGCCTGGTTCATCGCCTATGCCCCGGTCGAAAATCCGAAGATCGCCGTTGCCGTAATCGTGGAGCACGGCGGCCATGGCGGCAGCGCAGCCGCGCCCATTGCAAGAAGAGTCATTGAGGAGTATCTAAAAAATGCTGAGCCAAAGATGGTTCGCTAATCTGCCCTGGGCCATGATCGCCCTGGTGTTCGGAATTACCCTGATCGGTCTCGCCGCGGTCTACAGCGCGACCTATACGTCCCGGGGACCGTCGCCCCTTTATTACAAGCAGATCCTG
>JAJXTW010000105.1 GCA_021783455.1 Nitrospirota bacterium
GACGAGGGTAAAACCGAGGTGTTTCGTCAGAAGTCTTATCCTTTGCCTGAACATCTTCTCAATCATTATTTTCCGACGTACTTCACGACGTCACCCGATTTAAAGCCCATGCCCGAGGTGACCACCGCAATCGACATGTCCGCCTTATCACCGATGTCGTTCTGCTGAACGATGACCTGGCCGACTTTATCTTCAGTTGTTCCCAACTTTTGATGCGTATCGGGGTCTATGATATCTTCACCCACCCTGTATACATCGAGCCGGTCGCCATTTTTGAGACCGGTTTTTCTTCCGGCGTTGATATAGACTCTATTGCCGGCGACTTTGGCGATCTTGCCTTTCCAGGGCTGGCTCTCAAGTTGCTTCATCATGTTTACCATGGCTTTGGTAAGAGCGTCTCTAAGGGCACCGTCCCGGAGATCGGTGTCATAGCTTGCCTTCGCTCCCATGCCGAGTGCAGTCGTCACTTTTTTCACGTAGATGCCGGCGCCTGAATCCGCCATGAGCTGTACGCCTGTCGTCGTATCGACGATGCGGTAATCAACAGTGACACGGGCAATCTGTTTCTTGGTCTTGGCTACCAGATAGTCGCTTCCCTCTTCCGCTTCCGAATATGCCGTGATCGCGCCGGTTACGATTGCGTTAAGACCCAAAACCTGCCCCATTTTTGCAGCCGTATCCGGGTTAATCGCTCCGGTCGCACCCATCCTTTGCTGGTTCAAAATCTGTTCCATGTCTTGCTGGGGAATAACGATGAATCGGCCCGTCTTCTGCAGGATCGTTCCCAAAATGTCTGACGCGGCCTCGCCGATTCCGAGCACTCTCGAAGGAGTTTCGTTCTTGAAGTTAACGACACCGACCCGAAGTTTCGGGCCCTTGTAATCCGAGACATCGCTGTTTGTCTGTAATTGTTTCGATGTTCCTGTCAGCGTCGTGTCGTCCTTAACCTCTCCGGACATCGTAGGAGCACAACCGGCTGCACTAAATGCAGCCAAAACAATCACCATTCCAACCTGCGATAACCATGAAGCTCGCTTCATTGTAAAACCTCCTTGAATGTTATATGGACTTCTGTTTTTCATTTATTCGGTTTCGTAGCCATGAGATCCATGAAGCTCTGAGCTTCCATGTACCCATCCGGTATCTCGAAAAGGGATGCCGCCGGTCTTCTGAGGACAATATGCTTCAACTCCGTAGTGACGCGGTAATCCTTGTTTTCCACCTCGCTCTTGATTGTCATGCCTTCCAATTTTCGGGCATTCCAGATAAGCCCTTCGTCCACTTTGCCGTCTTTATATATTACCTTCACCCGGAACTTGTCAGTTAGGTACGGACCGATCATCTCGGTGCCGATTTTGGTTTTTTCTACCCGCGGTTTTTCTTCATCTCCCTCTGTTGCAGTGTGAACCATGTACTTCTGCGAATTGGGGTAGAGCGTATAACTGACTTTCTTATCTCCACGGTTCAGCATGATCATCTTGCTGATCGGCGAATCCGCATGTTCCGCATTTCTTTTTGACATCTTGGACAAATCCATTTCCATTCTCATCTTGTTGCCGGCGATTGCCAACGGCATTTCCATGACGAAGGTGTCGTTCCTGTTCTTGTCAAAGGATGTTGAGTAGACGACTGCCGAAAAATCCCGTTTGCCCTCCCAGTCCATATAACCGAACGAAGGGGGCTCCGGCGTTTTTATTTCGGGCATTTTAAATGCCGGCGCTGCAGGTGCTGCAGGCGGCGTTGCCGCGGCAACAGCCGTTCCGGGACCCCAGGGAAGATTATTGGTTATCCTTCTCGCCAATTCCGTGGATTCGTGATCCAAATGCTTTCCAATGGCCTTGGACAGCAGCTTAGCGCCGAGTTCTATGGCGAAAGACTTTCCGACGTTATCGCTGCCCGAGGTCGTGCTTTCGATCGTTACCCACGGCGCTTCTTTGTCCCGTTTGTCCGCGGCCCGCGTGAGAATGGCGGCTGCGCTCCCGGCGGTTCCCTCCATCCGCATCTCGCTTCGCACGCCGAGTCCCCGCACCCATACTGCCTGACCGGTAGCTGTGTTCACGAGTTTAAATTTGCCTCTTACCTTCTTGATGCTGATGACTCCGGTCGTTGTCTCACCGAAGTCCATGAGCGTCCCGTAAAGAACACCCTCAACACCGAGCGCCTCACCGAGCTTCTGGGCAGTTGTCAGATCCAATTGCCCGCCCAGAGTGATGCCCATCTGGTCTCTCAGGATTTGATCCGTTTCTTTCAAATCCTTGACCACATAGGACCGGTTCTCCAGGGCCTCAACCATCTTTTGTCTCAGCATGTTCGGCCCGTCGACATCGTTGGTGTCATTTTTCATGGGCAGGACCGCCACATGCTTGAGCGGGTTGCTCGAATCATAGGGAAGCGGCGGATGCGGCAGGGCGCAACCGGCAAACAGCATCACTCCCCAAAGCAGCACCGCATACTTGATACGTTTCATCATTTTCAAACTCCTTTTGTATCATCACCCTTGCGGTCAAGTGTGATAAGATTTGCATAAAAAGTCATTTGATCGCATTAAACTATCCAAATAGGTAAGACCTGTCAAGCCAAAAACGCCCCTCGCTGATGATCAGCTGCGGCAAGCCCGCCTAATAAACAATGATGACCCTGCAATATTGAAGGAAATCGCCCCTTCCGCCCAGTTGCCTGAGGGTCTGCGCATCGGCCTGACTTACGACGATGTCGGTCCTGGCAGAACCGGAGGCGCGAAGCCCCTTGATGACAGCCGGATTGTCGGTAACCCTGAAGTTGTTCGCGGCAGCATTGACGTCCTTCGCATAGCCGGCAACGCCCTGATCAACCGCATTTGTTCTCGGAACCACCTGTCCCACGTAAAGTTCCTGGCCCTGGGAATCGATGATCTTTGGAAGAAGCGCGGGCCGCAATCCCAATCCCCTGCCGTCAATCACCAGCCCCGTAGCGGTTCCGCCCTTAAATACCATCGTCGATTCATCAGGAGAGGACGGAGCGGGGCTGGCCGGTTCCGGCGCCGTTGCCGCCGGCGGCAGTGACGGTTTCGCAGGCAAAGGTTTCTTCTCCGGTGCAAGAGGAGCAGGCAGGGGCACTGGTTTTGACGGTTCCATGGGTTTTTGAGGAGATGGCGGAATAGCGGCTGGTTTTGGCTGCTGTGGAGTCGGTATCGTCATTCTTTGTGGCGTCTGCAAAACTGACGAACTTCCGAAGTTTTCCGGCACTATCGCATCCAGGAGCGCGCCCTTCATGGGCATGGCTACGAGCATTTCTACCGAGCCATCGGACATATATTGTGTTTTGACGATGCGCGCCCCTCGTACGATTCCATCGACCCTGGTCCTGATCACATCGCTCTTGACCATGAAGTTCTCGACCACTGACTCGGAGTCAACACGGACGCCCTTGACGACTTCGAGGAGGTTCCTGATCGCAACAACGAATGCGGCCCGTTCGGCCATTGCGCGCGCTTGTGCAGCGTTCGCAGGGCGCGCCGGAGGGGCGCCGATCCCCGTTGCGAACACCTCGCCGCTGGTCCAGTTAATCTGTCCCGAAACGGATGTTTCAACAGCATCGCCGGGATTTCCCGTCTGGGCCACGGCTGTTGCTGCAATGGCGGCTATCAGGAGCGTGAAAATAAGTCCGCGAATTTTTATCATGACAAACCTCTCACAATCAAGCTGAGTTACTGTGAATATGGAGTTTGATGACGGTTGAGACCACTTGAGAAAGTTTGGCGTCCGGCCGTAAGCAGGCTATTTTACCACAAAATCAGCGACCGTATCCTTGCCCGCCTCAACGTGAACCGTACGGGAGATTTCCTTGTCGCCGATTACAGCCGAGACTTTATATTGCCCCGGGGTGAGCCCCTCGATTTCATAGGTCCCGTCGCGGTCGATGGAAATACCATAGCTCGTGTTGCCGTCTTTATAAAATACATCGCCGTCTGAAACGGGTTTTCCGCCGTTGTCAATGACCTTCCCTTTGATGACTCCTCCCGGCTGAAGCGTAAAATTAATGCGGTAAACCTGTCCCTGCTCGACAGAGAGCTCCCGTGAGGCTTTTGCAAAACCGGGCCCCTTAAGTTCCACCCGGTACTTGCCTGAAGCCGTAACGGCAGCGGCGAATCTGCCGTCTGAAAACGGCATGGGAACTCCTCTTCCGTCCTTCCAAAGCACGACCGAACCTTTCGGCACGGCGAGACCCGCCTTATCAATCACGCGTCCGGTTACAAGCGCGGAATGCTGACGGCCATCGAGCCTGCGTCCGAGCCGCTTTTCCTTCGGAAGCGGCAGTTCGTCCACCATCACGGTTTTGTCATCTTCTTTAAAGATGGTATAGAAGGTGGCTTTGTCGACTTCCAGATATCCGCCCTTGTAAGCTCCCGGCATGTCCGCACCGTCCACACGAAGGAGGATATGAAAAGGATCGACAAAGTTCATGGAATGTTCGGCATCGGAGAACACCCAACCCGTATCGGGATAATAAATTTCCAGATAGGCGTGGTACCCTCCATCGTTTACCTTCACGCCCCAGTAATCCTTTGAAAAGCCCCACTCATAACCCGGAGGCAGATAACCGTGAGCGATCCGGGCAGGAATACCGGCTGCGCGCAGCAAGGCGACAGCAAGGTTGGAGTAGCCGACACAGTAGGCTTTCTTATAGGTGAGCGCAGAAAGCGCATCGCTAGGAACGGTAATGCTCGTGTCAAAAGTGAGGTTATCCGCAATCCAGGACAGGACTGCGCTTGCGGCTTCGTGTGCATACGCGCTTCCCCTCGTGATTTCCCTGGCCAGCTGCACAATCCTCGGGTCCTGGGACTGCCGATCAGGCTCCGGCATGAGGTACTGGGAAAGCGAGGCAGGAACCGCCTGGGCAGGGATCGGGAACGGGACCCGCGTTTTCATCGGCCCCATCTTCGACGTGATCTGGACACGCTTGCTGAACTCGTCGAGATTGGTCACCTTCTGTTCGAAGGATTCATTGGAATAATCGGGTATAAAGGCAACGCCGCGGGGATTCACGATATCATAAATTACCGTATGTTCGCCTTCGAGCACCTTGAGGTCTGCAAAAGCGCCGGAAGGAGCGATCATGAATAAAACGGACATGAGGACCGACACTACAATTTTCGTCATCTCTATCAGAAAAGCCCTCCCCGCCAGAGGCAGGGCGGGCTTTTGTCCCATCCTATCAGAATTTGAGCTGATTCTTGAACTCGCGAATTGCCAGAAGCGCATCGGCGCCCGAGACCGGGTCTTCTGGCCTGAATTCTCCGGTCGCTTTGTCAGCCTCCAGGAATCCCCGTGACGTCGCGGTCATAATTGCATTAAACGAGTAAAGATCGTTGCGCACGTCAGGGAACGGCGAGGTCGCGCCAAGGAACTTTGTGGCAAGTTTTTCATCGCCGTTCACCTTGATTAAAATATCCTCGAGCATAAGCGCAAACTCGCCCTTGGTAATGAGCTTGTCCGGCTCGAACTTGTGGTTTGGGCCTGCTTCGAGGCCGCGGATCTGGAGCTTCAGCACCGTTTCGATGCTCGGCTTGAGCCAATTATCCGCTATGTCCGTCGCCGGCTCCATCTTTGTCACCGTTTCTGTTGCCATGGCCGTAGACGCTTCCGTCGGGGCCTTGAAGCTCGTATCATACGTCTTGACGCCGCGCCTGGTAAAGAGCTTTTCGAGGTTCATTTCCTGATCGAAGAGCGCGGCAACATCCGCCCGGTCGATCTTGTCGATCAGGGCGATCTTCTTCCCGATCTCGGTCCCCGGCGCTGCTCGCTGAATTTTCTGAATCACAGACCACTCTGCATTGGCTTCTCCGACAAAGTCACGATTCATGTCGAGAACAGCACGGAACATAGTCGAGGCCTTGTCAAAATTCAGGGCCATCTTGTAGCACATCCCCATGTAATAGTGCAGGCGCGGGTTATTCGGTTCCTTCTCGTTTGCCGTTTTGAACTCTTTTTCAGCGGCTTTGACGAGGTCTCCTACCTTCTTCTGATCTTTGGCCATTTGCATGCCGTACAGTCTGATCATGCCGATGCGGGATTCGATTCCCTTGGTTTCCAGGTCCTTTGCCTTTTCCATGTTCTCGAATGCAGGCTTAAAATCGCCCTTCTTGCCCAATACCAGACCTTTGCCGATGTAACCGAGCGACAATTTCGGATCCAAGGCAACGGCGCGATCGAATTCGCGCATTGCATCATCAAGTCTGTCGGCGTCCAGCGCTCTTAGTCCCTCGTTGTAGTGGTATTCGGGCGTATCCATAATCGACGTTGACGGCGCTGCCTTGGGAGCGCAACCGGCGGCCATAACGACCAGAGCCAGCCCCATTATAAGCGTCGTAAGATGTTTTATCTGCGTATACATTCTTTTCCTCCCGCACTTCAGGATCGGCCAGTCGGGGAAATTCCCGATGTACCGTGAATTAATCAACCAGGATGATGACCCTGCACTTTTGGAGCATATTCAGATTTTGCGCAGCACTCTGGAGCGCGGCCGCGTCGGCGTTGCTGATTACCGTATCCACCCGCGCATCACCCGAGACCTTGAGTGCTTTCACCATCATCGGCTTGTCAGTCACGCGGGGGTTGGCCTGAGCAGCGACGGGGTCCTTAAGATAGCCCACCATGCCTTCACGGACTGCGAAATCCCTGCTGATCGAGGCTGAACCATATATTTCCTTGCCGTCTTCGTTCAGGATTTTCGGGGCCATCGCCGGTCTTACTCCGAGTCCCCGTGCGTCGACGATCAGCCCGGTGTAGAGCTGGCCGGGAGCGGCCGTTGCGCCGGAAGGCGCGGTCATGGGAGTTAGCGGCGTTGCCAGGCCTTTTGGCAGGAGAGTATCCGCGAGCGCGCCCGTGAGTCTCATGCCCACCGTCACCTCTACGGAACCGTCGGACATGTATTTTTTATCAATAGGCATTGCACCCTGAATAAAGCCGCTCACTTCCGTCTTGATCACATCACTCGTGACCATGAAATTCTCAACAGTGGTCGCAGAATCCACCCGCACGCCCTTTACTGCCTCGAGCAGGTTCCGTAAGGCAACGACTTGGGCTGCCCGTTCTGCCATGGCCCTTGCCTGGGCTGCATTCGCAGGCTGGGCGGGCGGCGCGCCGATTCCCACTGCCGTAATCATACCCGTGGTCCAATCCACTTTGCCTGTTGAACCCACCGACTGCTCAACATCCTTGACCGTGCCTGCCATCTGTGCTGATGCGCTGCCTGCTGCCAAGGCAAGTAAAACTGTACAAATGAGTACTATCATTACTGGTTGCTTTCCCAACATAGTAAACCTCATAGTAAACCTCCTTCTTCATAATTGATTTGCTCTATTTTTTTGTAACTCATAATATCTTTTCGGTTTGGCGCCGCGCTGCACCTCCTCGGATTAAGACTAAGTCATTGCAGATAGTTAGTATTATATATCGAGAATAGCCGCAGGTGCTCATTCCGGTCAAGGTAATATTCACGTAAAGAAATACCTTCGACAGAACCTCGGAAACTTCGCTGTCAGGACCATGCGGGAATAAGAACAAGAAGTGTTAATCAACCGAGTTAACTATACTTGAGCATGCAAAAATTGTCAAGATTATCAGGCTCCTTTCGCAACAGGTTCAAAGTGCGCGTGCAAGTGTGCATGCCGTGACCTGTGAGGCGCCGGAATTCTTCAGCACGGCAGCACATTCATTCATTGTGGCTCCCGTTGTAAATACGTCATCGACCAGCAGTATATGTCTATTCTCGATTTTTTCAGGAGAACGGAGTGCGAACGCGCCGGCAACATTTTCTATTCTTTCTTCGCCCGTCAGCTCAACCTGCGGCCTCGTGGGCCTGACGCGGGCCAGATTATCGTAGATGAGCGTGATGCCATGCCGCACGCTCATCCGGTAGGCAAGCAGGAGCGCCTGGTTGAATCCCCGCTGTCGCAGACGTTTTGCATGGAGCGGTACGGGCATGATCATATCGATGGCGGAAAGCGTCCGGATTCTGTCGGCCATCCACAGGCCCAACGGCCGACCTAACGACCTGCAGGGACGATATTTGAACTGGTGAATGGCTTCGCGGAGGGGGCCCTCAAAATATCCGACGGACAAAGCTTGATCGAAAAGAGGCAGCTTCCGCCTGCACGAGGAGCAGAGGTGATCGGGACTGGCTCGAAGCGCCTCAGGCGAATCAAACGGCGCGCCGCACCGCGGGCAAACCGGACCCGCGATTGAATCAAAATCAGCACAGCATTCGGCGCAAAAATGCGGGATGCCGGAATCCCCAATCGGGGAGCGGCAGTAGGAACAGGGCGTGGGAAAAAGAATGTCGAGCAGCAAATGAATGATGTTCATGAGCTCTACCCTCATCCTCCTGAACAACGTTCCGATTACAGGCGATCGCGGTCGCCAGAGGTCAGCCGGAGTCCTTCAGGGAACAAGCATGCTTTTCCCGGTCATTTCCGCCGGGATAGCTATCCCCATGAGTGCAAGAACGGTTGGCGCCACATCTGCGAGAATCCCCCTGTCTCTCAGCTTTACGTTCTTCGTTGCGATGATAAAAGGGACGGGATCGGTTGTGTGCGCCGTGTGCGCCTGGCCGGTCGCAGGATCGGACATCATTTCAATATTTCCGTGATCAGCGGTTATAAGCACTTGCGCCTCTGCCACCTCCGCGGCCCTGAGGACCCGGCCCAGACATTCATCGAGCACTTCCACCGCCTTGATGGCGGCATCCATGATCCCTGTATGGCCGACCATGTCGGGGTTTGCATAATTGGCCAGGACAAAACCATACTGATTGGATGCGATGCGTTCCACCAGTTTATCCGTGATTTCCCGCGCGCTCATTTCGGGTTTTTGATCGTACGTGGCTACATCGCGCGGCGAGGGAATCAACACCCGGTCCTCGAGAGGAAACGGCTTCTCCTCACCGCCGTTAAAAAAAAATGTGACATGGGCGTATTTCTCCGTCTCGGCGATCCGAAGCTGCGGTATGCCCCGGTTGCTCAGGACTTCGCCCAGGATATTGGTAAGCCGCAC
>JAJXTW010000106.1 GCA_021783455.1 Nitrospirota bacterium
AAGATGGGCGTGGCCAAGGGCCGCGGCACCAGGCCGAACCTCAAGGTCGGGATCTGCGGCGAGCACGGCGGTGACCCGGCAAGCGTGGAGTTCTGCTACCGCACGGGCCTGAACTACGTGAGTTGCTCTCCCTACCGGGTGCCGATCGCCCGGCTCGCAGCAGCGCACGCCAGGCTCAAGGAAAAGGGCGTTGGCGGCTCGGGAACAAAGTAATATCTTTCAGGAATCAGAACGGCGGCCGGAACACAGGCCGCCTCTTTTTTTATTCTGAATTGAAAGGAGCAAATGATGATAACAACAAACGGCATTACCATATATGAGACTCTGGCAGAAATAGCCGACCCCCGTCATTCGTGCCTCGTGGTTTGGGACGTACAAAACGGCCTGGTAGACAGAATATTCAACAAGGAAGAGTTCCTGGCAAACCTGAAAGGGCTCATTGAAAACTTGAGGAAGAAAATGCCTGTTGTCTATACTCTGATAACTCCTCTCCCGAGGGAATTTCAGTCATCCTGGGGCATCTACAATATGATGCGGAGATATAACGTCAAAGAAATCGACAAGCTTCCCAATTTCATGGCCCCGGGCTCAAGGGAGCGGGAGATCCCCGATGCTGTCAAGCCGGCGAAAGGCGATATCCTGCTGGATAAATCAGCGGCCAGTATTTTTATCGGCACCAATTTCGAGAACATGATGAGGAACAGGGGCATCACAACGCTCTTGTTTACCGGCATAGCCACGGAGATGGGGATTGAGTCCTCATCTCGAGATGCTTCGAACAGGGGATTCTATCCCGTGGTTGTTTCCGATTGTGTCTCTTCCATGGACAAGGATGCGCATGAACGTTCTTTAAAAAATCTCGAGAAGCTCGCTGTCGTGAAAAGTTCAGCTGAAATAGTGAAGAGTATGGCGTAAATAATTACCGTTCCATGGCGATTTCAAACCTGAAAGGAACCGTATGAAAAAGAAGATCGGAAACCAGAACGTTCTCTATCCCATGCCGGTTACGATCGTGGGAACGCTGGTAAACGGAAAAGTGAACTTCCTGAATGTCGCCCACGTCGGGATCCTGAATGCGGGAGCACCTCACCTCATTTCGCTCGGCATGGGCAAAAGGCATCATAGCAATATCGGTATCCGGGAGAAGAAGACCTTCAGCGTCAACATCCTCTCGCAAAACCAGATCGTTGAGGCCGATTACGTGGGACTCGTCACCGGCAGCACCACGGATAAGTCCGGGGTGTTCGAGACCTTCTTCGGGGAACTAAAGACCGCACCCCTCATTCAAAACTGCCCGGTGTCCATGGAATGCAGGCTCCATGACATCAATGAACTCAAGACGCACGACGTGTTTATCGGGGAAATCATGGCCACCTATGCAGAAGATGCCGTACTCACTGGCGGCAAAGTCGATCTCTCAAAGGTCAAGCCCCTGCTCTTTGATATGAGCAGCATGAAATACTGGTCGCTGGGCCAGCCGGTGGGTGACTGCTGGAACGTGGGGAAGCAGTATAAAAAATCATAGTTAAGTTGAGACGGGCAACTCAACAATCCCAGTATGTAGTAATGTTATAATTGTAATTATAGCGTCAGCAGAAGAAGATTTGAACAGAACGGTAAATTGTGTATAATGTTCCATGTTGCTGACGAATACCTATTTTCTTGTCGCCTTCAATCTTCTGGCCGGAGCGCTCCTCGGAAACATTTTGTACCGGTCGGATTTCTGCATGGCGGGGATATTCAGGGATTTTTTCCTCTTCAGGAATTTCTCGCTGTTGCGTCCCCTCCTTCTTCTTGTCGTCTTGACCATGGTGCTGTTCTCTCTGGCCCGGCTGTCAGGCCTCATTCTGGTGCCGACTCCCCCTTTTTTCTCCTATCCCTCCGGTGCCACCCTCATGGGCGGGGCCGTCTTCGGCATCGGCATGGTGCTGGCCGGAGGGTGCGTCGTAAGCACGCTCTATAAAATGGCAGGCGGCAATCTCGCCAGCATGATCGCCTTCATCGGCATGATAGCCGGAAGCCTGTTGTATGCCGAATTCGACGGACGATGGGAACCCGTAAAGCAGGCCACGGTTTTTGTCCGTTCCATCATGCTCTCGGACATGACCGTGACGGGCTATTTTCTGGTCGTTGTCGCCGTAGCGATCATTGCCTTTCTGGCTTTTGCACAGTGGACCAGGCACGGCAAATGGACAAGGATCGCCTATGCCGACTCCTATCTCCAGCCATGGAAAGCCGCCGTGGCCATTGCCATGCTGAATACGGCGGCCTACATCCTGTCCGGATGGCCCATGAGCATTACGACCGGTTATGCGAAAATCGGCGGTTATCTCGAGAACATATTTACGCCTGCGCATGTGGCGGGTTTGCGCTTCTTCAACCAGAAGAGCATATCGCTTGTTGTTTCCGGCGTCCACCTATCGGGCGGCGCGGCGCCCGTGCCGGACATCGTCTTTTTCACCCAGATACCGCTGACGATCGGCATCGTCGCCGGCGCGTTTCTCACCGCGGTCCGGCTTGCGGAATTCAAAATTTACGGATTTCCTCCCCGACGCCAGATGGTTTCGGCGCTTGTGGGCGGGGTCCTGATGGCGCTGGGGTCGAAGATGGCGGCGGGCTGCAACCTGACCTTTGTCCTGGGAGCGGTGCCCCTCCTTGCCTTCCAGGGTTTTCTCTTCACTGCAGGCATGCTCGTCGGGGCTTATGCGGGCGTGCAGGCGCTCAGAAAGTTCGTGATTCCCTGATCCGGCAGTTGCGGAAAGCGTTTTCGCTGAATGAGGTGCACATTGAAAAAGAAAGAGATCATCGAGTTGAATATCCTGGGCCAGGTCTGCCCGGCCTGCCTGCTCGTCGCGTTGAAGGAACTCAACACGCATTGCAATAAATTGAAGCAGGGCGAGGCCGAGCTGACCATCAAAACGGACCACCGCGACGCGACGAGGACGATCCCTGATTCGGCGCGCGCCATGGGGTATGACGTCGAGGTCCGGAAGGTCTCGACCTATTACCAGATACGGGTGGGCGCGCACAAATGAAGACAGCGGGGAAAAAAGAACGAACGCCTCTCAAGAAGCCGCGGGAGCCGAAAACCGCACTCGCCTACGACCGGAAATACATCGAGTATATCCGGGATAAGGTCAACCAGCTTCTTCTGGTGATGGGCACCTCGCCGCTCGAGCCCGAAGAGCTTGATGATGAGACGCTTCTTGATCTCGATCCCCTCGGTATTATCACGGATTCGTTTGGGCAGGTGCTCGAGCATCTGAAAGAAACGAACCAGGAACTCACGATTACCCATAACCAGTTGCAGGCGATCTTCGATGCAACTGGGGTCGGTATTTCTATTATTGACCGCGAATTCAGGATCCTTAAATACAACGAAAAGCAGCGCGCCCTGCTGGTCGACGACGGCGTCGGCGAAGTGACCGGAAGATACTGCCACGAAGTGTACTGCAACAAGTCCTCGCCCGCCCTCGATTGCCCCGCCCTCGATACGATGGAGACCGGGAAGCTCGTGATCGTAAGGGAGGTTCTGAAGAAGGGCAAACATTTCCAGATCGTTACGACCCCCTTGAAAGATGGAGAAGGCAGCATCATCGGCGCGATCGAGGTCTTGCTCGACATTTCCGACACAAAACGAGCTCAAGACGCGGCACGGGAGCAGCGCGGGTTTTACCTTACGGAGAAGTCAAGGCTTGCCGCGATCCTTCAGAGTCTCTCAGAAGGACTGCTGGTGACTGATAAGCAGGGAATCATCGTGTCTTTCAATAACGCCGCGGCCCGTATAACGGGATATCCGGAAAGAAATGTGCTGGGACTGGATTATAAATATTTTTTCACGATGCTGCACGCTGATCCGGTTCTGTTCACGCTTCAAAAGGATCCCGTCAACGCGGAACTGCCGGTTGTTGCCGTCGGTGACCGGAATCGCATTCTTTCTCTGAGTTCGGTTTCCCTGAAGGACGGCAGCGGAAACGACGGCGGTACGGTGTACAGCTTCAGGGACATTACCGAAGAAAAGCGCAGGCAGGAAAATCATTACCGGACCGAGAAGCTCGCTGCCCTGGGTCAGCTTTCCGCAGGCATAGCCCACGAGTTGAACACCCCGCTCGGCAGCATCCTGGGATACGCCAGGCTTCTCCTGAAAGAGGAGGGATTGTCCCCGCAGGAGCAGGAGCGTCTCGAGATTATCGCGGAGCAGGCCAAGCGGGGGAGCACCATCATCAAAGGACTTTTGAATTTTACACGCCAATCCAGGCTGGAATCGGTCGATGCGGACATTAATGCAGTCGTCACCGACTGCGTCCGGATTCTCGGCGGGGAGATCGACAAGCGTGAAATCGCGGTGCAGATGGAACTGGGGGAAATTCCCATTCTGAAAGCCGATAAAAGGCAGCTCGAGCAGGTCATCATCAATATCCTGTTGAACGCGATGCAGGCGATTACCGGCCCGGGCGAGATCCGCATACGGACCCGGCTCTGCGATCAAACCGTTTCGATCGAGATAGGGGACAACGGGTCGGGCATGTCGAAGGATGTGCGAACGAAGATCTTCGACCCTTTTTTTACAACAAAGGCCATCGGCGAGGGAACGGGCCTGGGCTTGTCCATTTGCGCGGGGATTGTAAGCGCACACGGAGGTTCGATACAGGTTGAAAGCGAAGAGGGGAAGGGGAGCGACTTTATAATATGCTTGCCCGTTCGTCATTTGACGTTCGCCATTTGAAAGGATGACATGAAAACCATTACCACTCTCGTGCTCGATGACGACCCCCGCATGGCCCAGCTCGTCAGCGATATCCTGAAGCAGGACCGCATGACGACAATCATATCTCACGACAGCAGAGAAGCCCTGCACCTGCTTGATCACCGCGAGATCGATATTGTAATCACCGATCTCAAGATGCCCCACATGAACGGCATGCAGGTATTGGAGCGCGCAAAGGAGATCAATCCCGAGGTCGTTGTCATCATTATAACCGGGTATGGAAGCATCGAATCAGCCATCGCGGCGGTCAAAAAAGGGGCCTATGATTATATCGAAAAACCCTTTGAACCCGAAGCGTTCCTGGCGCTTGTGAGGCGGGCGAAGGAATATATACGCCTTTCCCGGGAGAACACGCGGCTTCTGCGCGACATCAATGAATGCAATGACGGCGGGATCGTGGGTACGAGCAGGGCCATCGAGTGCCTGAAGGGACTGATTGCAAAGATCGCGCCGTTCGATACTACCGTTCTGATTCAGGGCGAGACTGGGACCGGCAAGGAGCTCGCGGCCCGGCTCATCCACAACGGCAGCAAACGGCACCGGGAAGTATTTCTGCCGGTGAACTGCGCCGCACTTGCAGAGTCCCTGCTCGAATCCGAACTGTTCGGCTACGAAAAAGGAGCCTTTACCGGGGCGGACAGGGTGAAAAAGGGGCTTTTCGAGGCAGCGGACAACGGGACCATTTTCCTCGACGAAGTGCACGCAACTTCCGCTCAGTTTCAGGTGAAGCTCCTGAGGGTCCTGCAGGAGGGGAGCTTTTTGCGGGTGGGTGGCACCGACCCCGTAAACGTGGACGTCAGGATCATTGCCGCGTCGAATACGCCGCTTGACAAAGAGGCGGAGTGCGGGAAATTCCGGAAAGACCTTCTGTACCGGCTGAACATGGTGACCGTTGACATTCCCGCCCTCAGGAAGAGAAAAGAGGACATTCCCTCCCTGGCCTATCATTTTCTGAACAAATACGCTCTTAAATACGGCAAACAGTTCAACGGCATTGCCGGTGATACTATCAACAGACTGTCCGAGTACTCCTGGCCGGGGAACGTGCGGGAATTGGAAAATATCATCGAAAAGGCGATTATCTTCGAATCCGGCGATGAACTGAGGGCCGTTCATTTGCCTCGGCAGTCCGGGGCGCAGGTAAACGATGACGAGCTGTGTTCAGGCCTTGTGAAGCTCGAGGATATGGAAAAAACCGTCATCCGGAGAACGCTCGAGAGCCTTCAGGGGCAGAAGGCAAAGGCTGCCGGGGTTTTAGGCATAAGCACTACCTCCCTCTGGCGGAAGATCAAAAAGTATGGTCTTGAATGATCATGCATTCCATTTTGAAATATCTTTCATTTTGAAATATCCTCCCGCTTCCCCTTCCTTGCTAACTGTTCAATTTCCCTCATAATGTTTATCGGCACGTTTGTTGCAAACTCCTTTGCAAAGTAGTTCGTAGTTCTCATTTTTGAAAGGAGACTTCAATGGTGAAAAAAAATGTTTTGATTCCGTTTCTGTTCATTCTGTGTGCGGTCCTTCTTCCGCTGGCCGGGTGCGGGGGAGGCAGTTCCTCGTCACCGGCAGCCCCATCGACCTCCGCCTTCACGACACCGACGCCGCTGATCGATTCCGCGACACTCAAGGGATGGATAGACAACGGCGCGTTGACTGCCACGGGTACCAGCCGGGCGATCATTCTCGATGTCAACTCCCAGGCAACCTTTTCCGCAGGTCATATCCCGGGCGCACAGTTCGTGAATTCCAGCGATATTTATCAGAATCGCCAGGAAGGCCCGGCGGTTGACGTGAATATGGTGCCTGACGGTTCCCACATGGATGCCCTTATCCAGAAAAACGGTATAGACAACAACGCGACGATCGTCTTTACGTCATCTTCCATCCTCAACGCTACGAGGGCCTATTGGACGTTCCGGTACTGGGGTTTTCCCAAGGAAAAGCTCAAGCTGCTGAACGGGATAAATACCGCCTGGACTACGGCATACGGGCTCAGCACGACCACGACTCCCACCGCTACTCCGTCCACGTATAGTGTAAAGAGCAACGCTTCCCTGCGTGCGGACCTCAGGGCGTCTTTGTCGGAAATGATGAGCGTGGCCTCGGGCAGTGTCACGAATGCCGTAATTCTTGACACGCGGACCACTTCAACAACGGGGTCCTATGCCATGGTACTGGGATCCACTCCCGGGGTATTCAGCCCATCAGGCGATTACGTCGTGTTCGAAGGCCATATGAAGGGCGCCAAGGCGCTGGATTATACGACTCTGTATGACGCGACGACCCTTCAGTTCAAAACTCCGGATGCCATCAAGACACTGTTGGCCGCGGTCGGCGTCGACGGCACAAAAACCACCTATGTGCACTGCAGAACGGGAGTGATCGCCTCTCTGCCGTTCTTCATTCTCGACGCTCTGTTGGATTGGCCGGTAGAAGATTACGATGGCTCCTGGAGCCAGTGGGGGCAGTTGTCCGCGAATTCAGCAAACGGCGGTATGCTCGCCGCCGACTCTCCCTGGAGAACGGACATCCCTGCTCTGAGCGAAGCCGTGGCATACAATCATGCTGCGAAGGCGGTGGAAGAGCTTGCTCTTGACGGCAGTGTCTGCTCTAGCACCCTGAGCACGACCAATGTCATCACCTACTCCTCGTCCTGCACCCCGAGTGCGCCTGACTCCTACGCTTTGTCGGGGAATCAGGTCGAAGAAGCTGACGCGGCGTATATGGGGCATTAAACGGCTGTGTGTGTATCGTCAGAGTGATCGGCCCGGACGTCGGATGTGATCAAAATTCGACAAGCCTTGGGGAAAATTTCTTCCTCAAGGCTTTTTTATTTTTCCGATGTTGCGGATAGATCGATTATAAGTCCAAGATGATAGACATGATCGATGCCAGATAATAGAGTTTGCCAAAGAAGCCGGCAACGGAACGGTCTATTTAAAGATGCGGAAGAGATAAAGGCAAGAACTCCTTAATGAAAGTCGCATGAATACCGAATAGGCACATAAGGAATAAAATATCAAGGCTTCGCTCAGGGTGACTCTCGAATCATTGCATTGCGCCTTGTTAAATCTGCCCCTCTCCCCCCAACCTTTCCCTTGCATATTATATAAAAACTTATATAATATACTTGCGTTCATGAGACCTCTCAACTTCATAGGCTCAAGTCTCGACGATCTCCGGAATTTCCCGGAGGAAGCCCGAAAAGCAGCGGGTTTTGAGTTATATTCCGTTCAATGCGGACTGGAGCCGAACGATTGGAAGCCGATGCCCAGCATTGGACGCGGAGTCAAGGAAATCCGCATCCATGTCCTGGGAGAGTGGCGCATTATTTATGTGGCGAAATTTGAGGATGCCGTACATGTGCTGCATTCGTTTCAAAAGAAGAGTCGGAAAACAAGTCAGCAGGATATTGAATTAGCTCGCAAGCGATATAAACAAATTGGAGGGTAGTGTTATGAAGGAATCTGTTACAAAATCTTCCGGCAACGTATTTCTCGATCTGGGGTTTCCTCCTGAGGAGGCTGCAATTCTCCAGATGCGTTCCGAAATAATGACTGATATCCGGAAGTTCATCAAGAACAGGAAATTGACGCAAGCAAAAGCCGCTGAACTTTTTGGCGTTAGCCAGTCCCGCGTCTCGGATCTCATACGAGGCAAATGGGAGAAGTTCAGCCTGGAAATGCTCATCGCTCTTGCGACAAAGGCAGGCATGCGTATCAGCCTTAAAAGAGCGGCGTAGTTTGGTCGAGTAGAGCATGGTGCAACACGACAGTTTCGTAGGTCGGGGTAGAGCAACGCGAAACCCGACACAACGCCAATAATTGCTCGACACCAGAGGAATCATGCAATACAAAAGATCAATAGCGAAAGGGGCGACATTCTTCTTTACAGTTGTGACACACGAACGGCGTAAAATCTTGTGTTACGAATCAAACGTTTCTTTGCTGAGAGACGCCTTTCGATCTGTCAAAGAGAAGCACCCTTTTACTATAGACGCTTTTGTATTGCTGCCGGAGCATCTGCATTGCATTTGGACCTTGCCGGAAAATGACGACAATTTTCCCATTCGCTGGCGACAGATCAAGAGCCATTTCAGCCGGAGCTGTGGAGACGAGTTCAAGGGACGGCAAACGGAAGCGCATATTCATAAAGGAGAGCAGGCAATCTGGCAGCATCGGTACTGGGAACATCAAATCAGGAAT
>JAJXTW010000107.1 GCA_021783455.1 Nitrospirota bacterium
GTGATCGACAGCGCAGGCGATGCCTATGTTGCCGGGGAAACAAGTTCCTCCAACTTTCCGACGACAACGGATGCTATCCAGCCGGCAAGGGCCAGTTCAAATTCTGACGCCTTCGTCTCGGTACTCAATCCGGCCGGTACAGCGCTTCTCTACTCGAGCTATTTGGGCGGCACGGGCAATGTCGCGGGCGGCGACAAAGCGTTCGGCCTTGCAATGGACAGCAATGAGGATGTCATTGTGGTCGGCCAGACCGATTCAACGGACTTCCCCACGTCGAATGCATTCCAGAGCGTACATGGGGGCGGCCAGTTTGACGGCTTTGTGACCAAGATAACAAGCTCGACAACGCCGACCACGGGCGGCGGGACAACCGGCGGGGGTACTACCACTACCGGTGGCAGTTCAGGAAAAGGCGGCTGTTTCATCGCAACCGCTGCATACGGCACTCCCATGGCTCAGGAAGTTCGTTACCTCCGCGCATTCAGGGATGAATATCTCATGACCAATGCCGCAGGTCAGCAATTTGTGAAATTCTACTATTCGGTCAGTCCTCCAATCGCGGACTTCATCCGTGAGCACGAATCGCTTCGCACGGCTGTTCGTGTTGGTTTGACTCCTCTTGTAGCGCTGAGCAAGACCGTGGTGAGCGATGAGGCGTACCAGGCGGAGACTAAGGAGCGCAAATAAAATAGTCCGTAGTTTCTGAGTTCCTGCGGATAGGTGAGGCGGACAGCGAGAAACAAGGCTGTCCGCCTTTTTTATTTGCAGCCCGTTGCCTGGTTAGGGTCTTTCCGGACAAGCCAAAAGCGCGCTATACTTTTCCAATGTAAATATATATGGTATATTCGTCCAGGCTGAAACCGTACCGAGAGGGACCCGCGCAATGGCTGACAAAAAAGACATCAAACGTTATCGAACAAATTTCGAGGAAGAGCGCAACAGCGCCGCACTGTACCGCGCTTTGGCGGAGTATGAAAAGAATGCGCAGCTTGCCGACGTCTATCGCAGGCTTGCCGAAACAGAAGAGAAGCATGCGGATACCTGGGCGTCACGGTTGCAGGACGCAGGGGAGGACGTGCCTGAGTTCCGGTCTTCGCTTCGAACGCGGATACTGGCGCGGCTGGCCCGCCGCTTCGGCGTGGACGCTGTGCTTCCTGCCATGTCGTCCATGGAACAGAAAAACTCCCATGCTTACGACAGTCAGCCTGAAGCCGCGGGCATGGTTCCCGAGGAACAATCCCACGCACGCCTGCTCCGCCAGCTCGAACAGGGGCCGCGCGGCATGCAGGGCAATCTGCTTGCCCGGATCGAGGGTCGCCACCGCGCAGGCAGCGGCAACGCGTTGCGGGCAGCGGTCCTGGGCGCGAGCGACGGCCTGCTGTCCAACTTCAACCTCGTCATGGGAGTGGCCGGCGCGGAGCTCTCGGGAGCGGGGATCCTGCTCACCGGTTTTGCCGGATTGCTTGCCGGCGCCATATCCATGGGCTTGGGCGAGTGGATCTCGGTCCAGAGTTCGCGTGAACTGTACGAAAAACAGATCAGCGTCGAAGCGGAGGAGATCAAAAACGTGCCGGAAGAGGAAACGGAGGAACTCGTCCTGATCTACCAGGCGCGCGGTATGGACGAGGAAACGGCGCGGCTGCTCGCGACGCGGCTCATGAGCAATCCCGACAGCGCGCTCGATACGCTTGCCCGGGACGAACTCGGCGTGAACCCCGAAGACCTGGGAGGTTCAGCCTGGCAAGCGGCCATCACCTCGTTCCTGCTCTTTGCCGCAGGCGCTATCGTGCCGGTGGTGCCGTTCCTCTTTTTGAAAGGCACCGCAGCTGTAGCCGCGAGCGCGGGTGTGAGCGCCGCGGGACTCTTTGTCGTCGGCTCGGCCATCACGCTCTTTACCGGGAAATCGGTGCTCTACTCAGGCACACGACAGGTGCTCTTTGGTCTGGCCGCGGCTGCTGCGGTTTTTTTGATCGGACGGCTGGTCGGGGTGGGTCTTGCGGGTTAAGCCGCACTTTCAGAAACAAAAAACCCGGAAAGCGATGAGCCTTCCGGGTTCCGAAACGTAAAGTGGACCGAGTATCACATACACACAGATACGCCGCCGATCGTCTGGCAGTTGATATATCCGAGAGCCTGGCAGCTCTGGCCTGCGTTAAAATTGATGGTTCCGGCCCCTGCTAAATTGTTGCACGCTGTTTGGTCAATGCCTCCGTAACAAGCGGCCGTCCCACTGATGGTCACTACACAGGCGCCCGTTCCGCCGCCCCCACCGCCAAGGGTATTATTGGACCCGCTACCAGGCGTACTATTGTTTCCGGTGACCGTATCGATTGGGTTGATCCTTGGTGCTTGCCCTCCCTTGTCGCTCCCGCAACTGACGACAAGAAGAAGCGATGCAAGGGTTAACATGATGAATAAGCTGATCCTGATCATTTTCGGCATACTGCCTCCTTCGCCTATGCACGCTTCCAGACGTCGCCGTCTGAAAGCCCGCCTCCCCGGGTGAATTCGTATTCCGGGAACAGCGGCAGAGTGTCCGGCAAGATTAGAAATAAAAGTTCGCCCGGACACCTAGGGTACGCGTGCCGATATACGTATCGGTGCCTGACTTGCCGGCAACTTTCACATCAGCCGTGCCAAGACCCGCGCCAATCGCGCCTTCGAGGCTGAACTGCTTGTTGAAAAAATATTCAGCGCCGAACATGGCTGCGAGATCAATGACGGTGATGCTATTATTGGAATCCACGCTGTTCGAGATAAGGGAAATTTGGCCGCCGACAAAGGGTGCGAAGTCGTCAACTTTTAAATATTTCCGCACGCCGCCATTGATGCTGATATAGGTGCCTTTTGCGTCGCTGCCGTCAAGCTGGAGCCCGAACCCGCCGGTGATCGCCAGATCTCTGGCAACGAAATAGCGGCCATTGATGTCAACTACGTCGTTTACAAAGCCGTTCGACTCCGGCATGGTTTTATGTGCGAAGACACTGTCTCCCATTCCCACGCTGATGCCCATCTTTCCCTGCTGCAGGTCATTTGCCGCAAAAGCGCTTCCCATTCCCATGCTGACAGCCATGACAACAACCACTGCGATAATAACGAGTTTTCTCATAATCCAGTTTCTCCTTTAAATTAAAATAAAATTTTTGTATCAGGTAAAACGGTAAAGCAGCGGGCATCTTGTCTATCCCTTGATTGCGGGAAGAACTCACCCGGCACCCGCTTCATTCCTTGGCCTCCTTTCCCGTATTCTTAAAAAAAATAGCAAGCTGATAAATCTTTAGTATTACAGTGACAATCTTATAATATGATGCAGGGTTTTTGTCAAGGCTATTCTGTGACATCATGCAGATACGCATATCCGACAACTATGCGAGGGTCCAAACAAAATTTTAGGTAAAGATATCGTCCGGGAAACGTAGCAACGCTGCGGGGAAACATTTTGCAGGCATTTCAACGCGCCATTCCTTGTTGACAGAGGGCTCAAGATCGTCTACGATCTGCTGGTGTATCGAAGCTTCCGGAAGGCGGATGTGACGTGACGGAGCAACGCTTTCAGGCACAGTGTCCGTTCATTATGCTGGATTGATTCGCTCGCCATGATATACTTAGAAGCAAGCAGATACGTGCTAAAGGAAGTTCGCTGATGACGACAAAACCTTCTTACACCATTCTTATCGCCGGCCTCGGCGCACTGGGGACCGTTTTCGCAACGCTCCTGAAAAAAGCCGGTCATACTGTTTTCGCGCTCACGAAAGACAAGTATCTCTCCGCGCTCTCGAACAGGAAGACCGGCGTCAGCGGAATATGGGGCGAGCACGAGGCCGCGCTGGACGGCATCTTCGGCGGCATCGGCCCGCTCAAGGGCAAAGAGCTGGACCTCATCATCCTTACGGTCAAATCATACGATACAGCTGCCGCGATCGGGCAGGTAAGGCCGCTGGTGGGCAAGACAACGCTCGTGATCACTGCCCAGAACGGGTTTGGAAATTATGAGGCAGTGTCAGCTGTTGTCGGCAGGGACCACACGCTTTTGGCGAGGATCATTTTCGGCGCAAAGCTGCACGCACCCGGCAAGGCCGAGGTCACGGTTATTGCCGACGAGGTCCGGATCGGCCAGCCCCATGATACGGTTGCCCGCGAACGCATTCAAGGGATCGCGGCTGCATTCACGTCTGCCGGCATTCCCACGGCCTATGCCGGGAACGTTTACGCAATTCTCTGGGACAAGATCCTCTATAATGCAGCGCTGAACCCGCTGGGTGCGATCCTCGGATGCACCTACGGACAGCTTGCCGAGCACGCTGAGACGCGACGGATCATGGATGCGATCATCGACGAGATCTTCCGCGTTGCGCAGGCGCATGAAATGCCGCTGAACTGGAAATCCGCGGAGGAGTACCGCACGCATTTTTACACCAGGCTTGTCCCGCCCACGGCAAAGCATTTCCCCTCCATGTACTATGACGTGAAGGCAGGCAAGCGGCTCGAAATCGACGCGTTGAACGGCGCGATAGTGAAGCTGGCGCAGGAAAAAGGCATTCTTGTCCCGGTGAACGCAAGCATTACGGACATCATCAAGGCGAAAGAGGCGATGGCCAAGTCTCGTCAATAAATACCGTCGATAAAGCCTCCGGGAGGGTGTGTGGACGAATTTATGGCAGCAGCGATAGAAGAGGCCGAAGCAGGGAAGGCTGAGGGCGGGATACCGATCGGCGCAGTTCTCGTGTACAAAGGCCAAATCATCGGACGGGGACATAACCGGCGTATACAAAAGGAAAGCGCTATTCTCCACGCCGAGATGGACGCGCTTGAAAACGCCGGCAGGCTCTTGCCGGCAATCTATCGCGACTCGACGCTCTACACGACGCTGTCACCCTGCGCCATGTGCAGCGGGGCGATCCTGCTGTACGGCATCCCGCGCGTGGTCATTGGGGAGAACATGTCCTACAAGGGCGAAGAAGCCCTGCTCAAAAGCCGCGGCGTCAGCGTCGAGGTGCGGCAGGAGTCCCGGTGCATGATGCTCATGATGGAATTCATTCAGACCGAACCGGAGATCTGGTTCGAGGACATCGGGAAGAAGAGGCCGTAAAGAGCGCTTGCTGCGGCTTTGCGGGAATACTGTACGTGCCGTAATTTTTGGCAAAAAGCGGTATTCCCCGTGGCGGAAGGTTGCGTAATTTTAGGAGCCTCCGGCAGTAGCCGGAAGGGTTCTCTTCAGTCAACATTCTTTCTGTTGCCGATAATCCCCATTGCCAACGCTGAAGCGGCAGTTCGGCTCTCTACCCCCAACTTCTGGTAAATCTTTTCCAGATGAATTTTTACGGTCCCCGGCGCAATATTCAATATCCCGGCTGTTTCCCCGTTGGTCTTCCCCTGGGCCACCCAATAGAGAACGTCTTCCTCCCGGTACGTGAGGCCATACGATTTGAATGATTGGGGGGAACCTTCCAGGGCAGCGAATGTTCGTCGCGCCTTTGCGCAGGCCTCCGCATTTTTATACGCCTGGGCGATATGAGGCCCGAGGAAATTCAGAACAAGCCGCTCCTCTTCAGAAAAATCCCTTTTGTCCCTGTTGAACGAGATCATTGAATAGCCGTTTCCCGAAGGAAGGAACGAGATCAGCAACTGGTAGTCGGCCTCGTTTCTCCGGAAAAATTCATTGTAAATCCCCAGTGCCCGATACCGGCGGTTTGTAAGCGCGTCCGATATTTTTGCTGCGGTATAGTGCTGGTCCTGCCGCAAGGAGGGGAACCGCTTGTCCATCGCCTGCTCGATCTCTTCCCTGAAGCGGTGCCTTCTCAGCAGATCGAAGTGCAAGTAGTTTAAAATCGGGTGCTCATCCATGTGCCTGACAAAAGCGTCCAATCCCTCCCATTCCCGAAGGGAAGCCTGCCCGGCATAGCACAGTTTTTGGTTTTTTTGGGAGATTGTGGCGAAAGAGGTCACGCCGGAAGGGATGACTCGGGAGGTCGCCTGTATAATATGGGCCGGCAGCGCCTTGCTGTCGAGATTGGAGTAAATCTTCCGAATGCTGTCCTGGAGCCTTTGGAGAGTTTCGGATGTTAAAAGGACCATGGTGAACTTGCCCTCCCCTATGCCGATCGGCATATTTTAATTGAACCATTTTTGTGGTTAACTGTCAATGAAAAAAGTGCAATTTCCCGCGTCAACTAAGGAGGATGAATAAGAAAAGATTATTATTACCGTTTTATTGCTCTATGTGGTGGAGTACGGTAATCATGTGGTCCGGAAGGTCGCTATTGCATCGGCGATAGGGGGAACAGCTCGATCCGCATGATACAGTAAGGGACCAGCGGATGGCTGGATGCAGCGTTCCGGCTGCCGGCGAATTGACAGAAATAAACGAAACGTTTAGCGGCAACTCGAATAGGAGAGAAAGTATGAAAAAAATCGGTTTAGTTGTATTGCTGCTTTCACTGGCCATGGCGCTCTCTGCCTGCGGGGGAAACGGTGGAGGAGGAACAGGAGGGACAGGAGGAACGGGAACAGCTGGGCCTGCTGCGCCAATGGGGGTCAACGCGGTTGCTGTAAGCACGTCGCTGGTCAGTGTAACATGGACCCCCGTCGCCGGCGCAACGGGATACAACGTCTATACGTCGAGCACGCCGACGGTTGATCTTGTCCCCGGCAACAGGCTGAACGGGGTTCTTATCACGTCTGCCACGTATTCCGACACGAGCGTTCTCGCAAATTCCGCCTATAATTACCGGGTCACGGCTGTGGGGGCCGGCGGCGAGTCTGCTGGCTCAAATTTGGCAAGTGCTGCGACAGGGTCGTGGAACGTGCAGCAGGCCCCGGGGATGAATACTCTCTATCGTTTGGCCAGCGCGGCATGGTCGGGCACGGAGTTCGTGGCAGTAGGCGACGCTGGCTCCGTCTACACTTCTCCCACGGGCAGCACCTGGACGTCCGAAACTTCGGGGACCTGGAATTCAATGCACAGGGTACGATGGGTCAACGGACAGTACGTTGCCGCGGGCGACAATACGAGCATTTATACTTCCTTGAGCGGCGCCTCGTGGACCGAAAGACATACGAGCTCTGACAATGTTCCCTATTACGGCATCGCATGGTCAGGGTCGACGTATCTTGTTACGGGTTTGTCGAATACCAACGACCAGGGCGCTCAGGCAACCTCGAGCAATGGAACGAGCTGGCTCGCCGGTTATGCAACTCCCACGACCGGCAATCTCCTCGATGTGGTCTGGTCGGCCCCTTCGGGCACGACTGCTAAATTCGTGGCAGTGGGGTCGGGCGTTGTCGACCTGGTACACTTCCCTGGTCCGGATTTCTGGTACGGCACGGTATACTCGTCTGTTGACGGCAGCACCTGGGCCTCGCAGAAAATTGCGAATTACTATGAAATCCTGAGAGGGATCGCCTGGTCAGGCTCGCTCTATGTCGCCGTTGGAGATTACGGCGCTATTTATACGTCTCCTGACGGCGGCACCTGGACGAGCCAGACCTCGGGCACGTCGCAGAATTTGCGCGCGGTCACCTGGGCCGGCAGGCAGTTCATAGCGTTGGGAGCTTCCACTTCAGCCGGCGTCAACTCGGTCATCCTTACGTCGACAGACGGCGTCACCTGGGTCAACCACGACTCGGGAACCGAGACCCCGCTGAACGAGATTGTGTGGTCAGGCAGCAATTATGTCATTGTAGGAGACCAGGCAACGATCCTGAACAATTGACAATAGAAGAATGTTGACGTTTCAGACAGCTGATGAACGGGGCCCTAATTTCAAGGCAGGGATATATCCCCGCCCTTTTTCGATCAGGATCGCATTACCGCGGCGCTGTCGAAAAGTGGTAAAAGGGGCGCGTTGAGACGGGAATAATTTATTCCATCGGAGGAGGATCATGAAGAACATAAAAATATGCATAGTAATACTCACGGCAGCGCTCGGTTTTTCAAGTTGGCTCATGGGTTGCAGCGGGGGCGGGGGCGGCGCAGCGGGCCCAAACAGCGCGCCGGGTGAACATTCGGTTGTCGCTGCTGTCCGAAATTCAGCGCCTCTGAGCGCCTGCGCGAACGGCGGCATTTCGGTGGATGCCGGGATCGACGTGAACGGCAACGGCATTCTCGACCCCTCGGAGGTCACCAGCACGCAGTATGTGTGTAACGGCGCGAACGGGACAAATGGCCTGAGTGCCCTCGTGTCCGTCACGACTGAACCGGCGGGAACGAACTGCGCCAACGGCGGCAATAAAGTGAACGTGGGGCTCGATACGAACGGAAACGGCGTGCTCGATGCCTCGGAGATAACTTCGACCGATTATATCTGCAGCGGAACGAACGGCACGAATGGAACGAACGGGAGCAACGGGACGAATGGCGCCAATGGCTTGAATACGCTCGTTTCCATCGTATCCGAGCCGGCGGGGTCTAACTGCGCAAACGGAGGCTCGAAGGTAACCTCCGGGCTTGATGTCAATGCAAACAGCGTTTTGGATGCCGGCGAGGTTACAACGACAACCTATGTTTGCAACGGGGCAACAGGCCCGGCAGGCCCCGGCGTCACCTGGGTGGATGTCACCGGCACATCGGTGCAGGCTGCATCCAACACCGGATACATGGCAGATAATGTCTCGCAGGTGACTGTGACTCTTCCCGCTTCGCCTGCTGTCGGCGACATCGTCCAGGTAACCGGTATCGGCGCCGGCGGCTGGATGATAGCCCAGAATGCCGGGCAGTCCATAATAACCAAAGACCTGCCTGGTGGCATCGGCGCTCTCTGGACTGCGCGCGATTCTGTCAGAAATTGGTACGGTGTCGCCTCATCCTCGGACGGGACCAAACTGGTAGCTACAGTCATTGGCGGTCAGATTTATACCTCAACGGATTCAGGCGCGACCTGGACTGCGCGCGATTCTGTCAGAAGTTGGGTAGGTGTCGCCTCATCCTCGGACGGGACCAAGCTGGTAGCTACAGTCACTGGTGGCCAGATT
>JAJXTW010000108.1 GCA_021783455.1 Nitrospirota bacterium
CCCATTCCGCTTACCCTTCCGGTCGAGAGCGCAGACGGCCTCGAGATCGGACGCGAGCTCGTGCTCCGGAGCCCCACCAACGAGATGCTGGCCGTCATGAGACTCGATGAAGTCTATCCGTGGGACATCGAGGAGGAAGCAACGGCCGTGCTCGGCACCACGGACTCGCGCCATCCTCTCGTCTCCGAGATGCATACGTGGGGCCGCTGGTGCCTTTCCGGGCCGCTCACGGTCTTCAACCTCCCGCGCCACAAGGACTTGCCGGACCTCCGGAAGACCCCCGCCGAGGTCCGGAGCATGCTCGTTGCCATGGGCCGGGACAACGTGGTAGCGTACCAGCCGCGTCACCCCATGCACCGGGCCCATGAGGCGTTCACCAAGGAGGCCGCCTTGCAGATAGACGGCTCGCTCCTTATCCATCCCGTTGTGGGCTTTACGAGCCGCGGAGAAGACGTGGAAAACTACACGCGCATAAGGTGTTACAAGACGCTGATCGAAAACTATTACGACGGCGGCAGGACCGTCCTGAATGTGATCCCCCTGGCAATGCGCATGGCGGGACCCCGCGCAGGGCTCTGGCACGGGATCATCAACCGCAACTACGGCGTGAACCATCTTATCGTCGGCCGCGACCCTCACAGCCTGAGCGTGGGCTCCCTCAAGACAGCTTTTTACGACAGCCGCGACGTGCAGCAGCTCTTCCTCCAGCTCGAGTCCGAGATTGGGGTGCGCATGATTTCGCATAAAGAAATGGTCTATTTGCCGCAGAGCAAACAGTACGAGGAGTCGGGCAGCGTGGCGCGCGGCATGGACGAGTACATTCGGGTCTCGGCCACGACGGTGATTGAGGATTCTCTCTTCCGCGGCACGCAACTTCCCGAGTGGTTCACGCACCCCGAGATTTCGCAGATCCTTTCCGACGCCAACCCCCCGAAACACCGTCAGGGTTTCTGCGTATGGCTCACGGGCCTGCCCAGTTCGGGCAAGTCCACCATTGCCGAAACGCTTTTGCCCATGCTTATGGCCAAGGGCAGGAAAGTGACGTTCCTGGACGGGGACGTGGTCAGGACCCACCTCACCAAAGGGCTTGGGTTCGGCAAAGAGGACCGGACCACGAACATCCTGCGGGTGGGGTTCGTGGCCTCGGAGGTGGTCCGGCACGAGGGCGTTGCGATCTGCGCCCTCATCAGCCCCTACGCGCACGCGCGCGACCAGGCGCGCGCCATGGTGGGACGGGATCGGTTCATCGAAGTGTTCGTGGATACGTCCGTTTCGTTGTGCGAGCAGCGCGACGTGAAGGGCATGTACACCCAGGCCAAAAGAGGAGAGCTCAAGGGCTTTACCGGCGTGGACGATGTCTACGAGCCTCCCCGCTCTCCGGACCTGCGCATAAACACGGCGTCCATGACGCCCGACGAGAGCGCCCGTCTGATCATCGGGGAGCTTGTACAAAGAGGTTTCATCGCTCAGGAGAGGCGCCGGGAACAGAAGGGCCTGCCAATCGGCGCAGCCGCGTGAGTCGGCCTTGCCGTTGCATATTTTCAGAGGCAGGCATGCTTCCAGCCCTTGTAGAATGCGATGGATATCTTGAGATCAGTATCGAACGAGGTGATATGAAGGATCCCGAGCTGAAGGAAGAGCTTTACTTGAATAGGGAAAGTTTTGCGCAGACCGGGGACGGCCGCGCGGAGACATCAGCAGCGTCCCTGTTTTTCCTGTTTTTCAAGATCGGATGCACTGCCTTCGGAGGATTCATGGCGCTGATATCCGTTGTGCAGGATTATATCGTCAAGCGCAGGAAACTTTTGACCGAGGAGGATATGCTCGACGGCATTTCTCTTGCCACGATCCTGCCCGGCCCGGTTGCGGTGAATGTTGTCGCCTATGCCGGGTACCGGATCCGCGGTCCGAGGGGCGCGTTTGCAAGCGCCGTGGGCGTGATCCTGCCGTCGTTTCTGCTTCTCTCGGGCCTCAGCTATGCTTACTTCCGGTTCGGACAGATGCCTGTTGCCGGAAAGATATTCACCGGATTCATCCCGGCGGTGGCGGCGATTATTTTCGCGGCAGCGTGGAACATGGGCGTCAAAACGATAAAAGGCCTGCCCGAGGCGGTTATTGCCCTTGCCGCCTTCGGCCTCCTCGCGGGCGTCGGCGGCTTCATCGTCACCCTCGGAATCGTGGCGATCAGCGGGCTTCTTGGCGTGCTTTTGTTTCAAGACGTTCCGTCTTCAAGCCGGAAAGAAACCCCGCTTGCCCGGAACGGAGAACAGAAGCGAAGCCCGGGAGGGCCCCCTCTCCGCGCGATCGGCGCTGCTTATTTCGGCGCCCTTCCCTGGGCCGCGGTCGGCAAGCTCATCGTTACCTTCGGCGGCATGAGTCTGCTGCTCTTCGGAGGTGGGTACGTATTCATTCCGCTGATCCAGCAGGTTGTCGTGGCGAAATACGGCTGGGTCACCCGGCAGGAGTTCATCGATGCCATTGCTCTCGGCCAGGTGACGCCGGGTCCGATACTGATCAGCGCGGCATTCATCGGCTTCAAGGTCGCCGGCTTCGGCGGGGCAGCCGCGGCTACCGCGGCGATTTTCGGACCGCCGGCCGCCGTGATGATCCTTTGCACGCGGTTCCTTGACCGGATAAAGGGATCGAAGATCCTGAGGGCGGCTCTGCGGGGCATCCGGCCGGCAGTCATCGGAATGATTGCCGCCGCCGGGGTGATGGTTGCGGGATCGAGCGGGTTCAACGCGATTGCTCTTCTTACGTTCGGCCTGTCCCTTGTTGCGCTGCTCCGGTTCAAAGTGGAGCCGGCATGGATCATTCCCGTTGCAGGCGTGGTGGGGCTGCTGCTGTATTAGGCAGGCACGGTCCGTATTCAAAAAAGCAAATCCCTCACGAGTTGAGGAAGGAGAATAACCCTATGATGCCCATTTTCATGATCGGAACGCAGCGCTCGGGCTCCAATCTGCTCAGGCTGATGATCAACCAGCTGCCCGAAATCGCCGCACCCCATCCGCCGCATATCCTGCAGCGCATGATGCCCCTGGTCCCGGGATACGGCGACCTGATTGATGATGAAAACTTCCTCCAATTGGTAGAGGACGTGTGCCGGCTCGTAGAATTGAACCCCGTCCCCTGGGAAGGGGTCACGCTGGACCGGCGGGATGTTGCGCGCAGGTGCAGGGAGCGCAGTCTTGCAGCGGTGCACGGGGCGGTGTACGACGCATGCGCGGATGCGAAAGGGGCAAAGACCTGGTGTTGCAAGAGTCTCGCCAACATCAACTACACTGCCCAGATCGAGGCATACTTCAAAGGGCCCAGATATATCTATCTCTACCGCGACGGCAGGGACGTGGCGGTGTCGTTCCACAAGGCGGTTGTCGGTGAAAAACACTTTTACCATATTGCCAAAGATTGGGCCGCCACCCAGGAATTGGCCTTGCGGCTGCGGCGTGAAATCGCCCCCAGCCGGTTCCTGAGCGTGGCGTACGAGGCGTTGATCGAAGACCCCGGAAAAGCCGCGCGCGAGATCTGCGGCTTCCTGGGGCTTGCGTATAGCGAGTCCATGCTGGACTATCATAATACCGAAGAGGCAAAGCGGGCCGCCTCATCGTCCGATCTCTGGCAGAACGTCACGAGCCCGGTGATGACGAGCAACAGCAAAAAATACCTGTCCGCGATGACCGGGGAGGACATCCGGATATTCGAATCCGTGGCAGGTCCGCAGCTTGACGCGCTGGGATATGAGCGGGCAAGCGTCAAAACCGGCGAACAGCTCCGGTTTCCGGACGCCGTCATTGCCGGCTTCGATGCGGAGAATCGAAGGCTCAAAGAGAAAATCCTGAAAAGTGTCGCTCCGGAAGACCGTGAGCGGCGCGACCGTCAGGCATCCCTGATCGAGAACATCAAAAGGCGCACGGCTGCGGCCGTGACCATATAGATCCCATAACGAGGAGGAGAAAGATGAAAAGAAGCATCCTGAGAATGGTTGGAGTGGCAGTTTTGACGGCGGTCGCGGTTGTTCTGGGTTCGGGGCCCGCTTCGGCGGAAATCAGATTCGGGACCCTGCCGCGACTCAGCGCAGCGGAACTGCAGACGATGTACGCGCCCCTTGCCGGGTATTTGGCCAAAGAAACAGGGGAGAAGGTGAGCATCGTGGTGCCCAAGACCTTTGACGACTTCAAACGCGCGGTGAAGGCCGGGAAGATAGACATCGGGTTCGCGAACCCCCTTGTGTATGTCCAGGTGAAGGAAAAGGTCGACGTTGAACCTCTTGCCCTGTCGTCGGATGTGACGAGCGGCACCCGCCTTCGCGGGATCATCATCGTCAGAAAAGACAGCGGTATCAACAGCCTCCAGGACCTCAGAGGCAAGAAGATCAGTTTCATGGCCAAAGATTCTCCGGCGGCCTATCTGTTCCAGGTCCTGCTGTTGAGCAAGGCAGGCCTGGAAATTCACAAAGACTTCACGGTCCTTCCCTTCGCCAAAAGACACGACAAGATAATCAAGGAGGTGCTCGATAAAACGGCCGATGCCGGCGCGGTCCGCGAAGATGAATTCGAAAAGATGAAGGACAGCGCTGATTTTTCCCAGCTTCGGATAATCGGGTACACGGACTATTTGCCGAACTGGCCCGCCTTTGCCACGCCGAAGCTGAATAAAGCGACGGCGAACAAGGTCCGCGCGGCGCTTCTCAAGCTGAAGCCGAATGATCCTCAGAATGAAAAGATCCTCGGACTGGCGAGGCTGACCGGTTTCATCCCTGTTGCAGACAAGGAGTATGACGGCCTGCGCGCTGCGGCGAAGGTCGCCGGCGCGATGTAGACGCCGTCGCTTGCGGGAATTGCGCAAGCGGGATGCGTAAACGAGAAAGGAAACGGCACATGGAAAAGAACGGCATAGCAGCACGGTGGACCCTCACAAAAAAATTTCTTTACAGCATTTTGCTGGCACTGGTCCTGGTCTTTACCGTCATGGGGACCATGCTCAGCGTGCATGAAAAGAATGCAATGAACGCCGAACTCAGGGAGAAGGGCGCAAACGTGGCGAAATTTCTTGCCGCGATATCAGCCGAGCCGATACTCAGTTACAATATCTCCTATCTCGAAAACCATGTTCGGTATATTTCGGCGAGCGACAATGATATCGTCTACGCGACCGTCGAGGACAAGGACGGCAAGCCGCTGACCAGCCTGAAAAAGGAGAAGGCGGACATAACGGACGTTCTGGAGTTTTCCAGCCCCATCATGCAGAGCAACGAGCAGGTCGGCACGGTAAAGATCGGATACTCCGCGACCCATATCAAGGATACCCTGCGTCAGTCGCAAGCCATTCTCCTGATCGTGTCTCTCAGCGCCATGCTCATCGTTTCCATCATTCTCTATATCCTCTTTCAACGCCTCGCGGTCGGCCCCATCGGGCGTCTGCGGGCCGTTGTCGAGGACGTTGCCGCAGGAGATCTGTCCCGGACCATCAAGCCGGAATCGGGCGACGAGATCGGGCTGTTGTCCGGGACCATAAAGGCCATGACGGACAAGCTCAAGCAGGTCGTCTCAGACGTCAAGACCTCTTCCGACAACGTGGCTTCCGGGAGCCAGCAGCTCTCGTCGGGCTCCGAGCAGATGTCCCAGGGCGCGACCGAGCAGGCGGCCTCCGCGGAAGAGGCATCGTCCTCCGTGGAAGAGATGAACGCAACGATCAGGCAGAACGCGGACAACGCCCTGCAGACCGAGAAGATCGCGCTCAAATCCTCCGCCGACGCGCAAGAGAGCGGCAAGGCCGTGGCCGAGACGGTAGGCGCGATGAAGGAGATCGCATCCAAGATCTCCATCATCGAAGAGATCGCGCGCCAAACGAATTTGCTCGCTTTGAATGCGGCCATTGAGGCCGCCCGGGCCGGAGAGCACGGCAAAGGCTTTGCCGTGGTGGCCTCGGAGGTAAGAAAGCTTGCGGAGCGCAGCCAGACGGCGGCCGGCGAGATCGGCAGGCTTTCGACCACGAGCGTCGAGGTTGCGGAGAAGGCAGGAGCTATGCTGGCCAAGCTCGTTCCGGACATTCAAAAGACCGCCGAGCTCGTCCAGGAGATCAGCGCGGCCAGTAAAGAGCAGACCAGCGGCGCGGGCCAGATCAACTCCGCGATCCAGCAGTTAAATCAGGTGATCCAGCAGAATGCGAGCGCCGCAGAAGAGATGTCGTCCACGGCTGAAGAGCTTTCGTCCCAGGCCGAACAGCTTCAGGGCGCGATCTCGTTCTTCAAAATAGACGAGATCGATCCGGGCCGCGGAATGAGGACATTGCAGACGCGACCTGTCGCTCCTGTACACAAGGCAGGAGTCGCCCATCATCTTGCGTCAAGGCCCGCGGTCGTGCTCTCAGGGGCCCCGCTTACGCACGCCGGTGCGACCCTGAACCTGGGCGACGGACAGTTCAAGGGAAACGGCAGCGACGCCAAAGACGGCGAGTTCGAGAAATTTTAACGGAGGGACCGATGACAACGGCAGCGATCATGGAAACCACCCAGTATCTCACCTTTACACTCGACGACGAGGTGTTTGCCCTGGACATCGGGAAGGTGCGCGAGGTGCTCGATTTCAGGAGCATCACCAGGGTGCCGAAGACGCCGGAGTTCATGCGCGGGGTGATCAACCTCCGGGGCAGCGTGGTGCCGGTGGTGGACCTCCGGCTCAAATTCGGGCTGGCCAGGACCGAGCAGATGGTGCACACCTGCATCATCATCGTCGAGGTAGCGGTGGACGGCGAGACCACGGTCCTGGGGGCGCTTGCGGACTCGGTGGAGGAGGTGCTGGATTTGGGAGCGGACCACATTGAACCCGCCCCCAAGATCGGGACCAAGCTCAACACGGAATTCATCAAGGGGATGGGGAAACAGAACGACCATTTCATCATTATCCTGGACATAGACAAAGTCTTCTCGACCGACGAACTGGCCCTGGTGCAGGCAGCGGAGAACAATAAGGAGAACGCCGGCCCTGCAGCAACGGACTGATTGCGGCTCTCTTCGGAAAATACAGGATCAGGAAGCCGCAGGAAAACAAACTTTTAACCTCACCTCCTCTGTTCGAGCAGCACAGAGGAGGCTTGCTGTTTTTAAAATGCATCGAGAGCATTCGCATGCATTATAATCGGAGGAAGCCGTGGAAGAGAGCAGGGGCCCCATGAACGATGAATCGGATGATTCCATGGAGCGTATCGTAGAAAAACTTCGGATTACGTTCAAAGAAGAGGCCTATGAGCTGCTTGCAGAGCTCGAGGCCACATTGCTTGAGTTGGAAAAGAGTCCCGCGGACAGCGAGTCGATCAACCGGGCATTTCGCGTCCTGCATACGATCAAGGGCTCGTCAGGCATGTGCGCATTTTACGATATCGCATCGTTCGCCCATGAAATCGAAGCATACTTCGATCTGGTGCGAAAGGGAGAAATCGTTGTCACCAAAGAGCTCATCGACCTGACCATCCTGGCCAGCGATCAACTGACAAATTTGTTCGACGTCATTTACCGGGACGGCAAGGCCGATACGGAAAGAACAGAGCAGCTCGTCGCTCTGTTCAAAAAGCAGACATCCGGGAAAACAGGGACCAGGGCTTATTCCGGTCCGCGCGGCGCCGACCTTCTCCTGCCCCTGAACGACGAGAAGGGACCGGCCGGCAATGACAAGGTGCAGACCGCATCAACGGAACAACAGGATGCGCGGGAACAGCGGCAAGGCGCCGACGCTTTATCAAGCATCCGGGTGGCGACAGGCAAGCTGGACAGCCTCGTGAACCTCGTCGGCGAGCTCGTTACGGTCCAGGCGCGCCTGAGCCAGACCGCGCTGACCTTCGGGAATTCCGCGCTCCAGTCGATCGCCGAAGAAGTGGCGCGGTTGACTGCCGATCTCCGCGACAATGCCATGAGCATCCGGATGCTGCCCATCGGCACGACCTTCAGCAAGTTCAAGCGTGTTGTGCGCGACCTTTCCGCGGAGCTCGGCAAGGAAATCGATCTCACGACCGACGGCGGCGAGACCGAGCTGGACAAGACCGTCATCGAGAAGCTGGGTGATCCGCTCGTGCACATCATCAGAAACAGTATCGACCACGGCATCGAGCGCCCCGACGAGCGCATGGCGGCCGGCAAGCCGAGAAGGGGCACGATCCATCTTTCCGCGCTGCATTCCGGCGCCCATGTGCTGATCCGGGTCCGGGACGACGGCGCGGGACTGGACGTTGAGAAGATCCGCGCCACGGCAGTGGAACGGGGCCTGCTCCGGATTGATGCGGAAATCACTGCGCAGGAGTTGTGGCGGTTCATCCTGACCCCGGGCTTTTCAACGGCGAAGCAGGTCACCGGCATTTCCGGACGCGGGGTCGGCATGGACGTGGTCAAAAAGTCCATTGACGCGATCCGCGGCGTCCTCGAGATCAGCAGCGAAAAAGGCGTGGGCACGACGATTACGCTGAAGCTGCCGCTCACCCTCGCCATCATCGACGGCTTCCTCACGAAGATCGGCGCGGATAGCTACATCTTCCCGCTCCCGCTCGTCGAGGAGTGCGTGGAGTTGACGCGCGACAACGCCTTCAGCAAGGGCAACAGGAACCTGATCAACGTGCGGGGCCATATCGTGCCTTACATCCGGCTGCGGGAGCAATTTGCCGTCAACGGCGAGGCGCCGCTGATCGAGCAGATCGTGATCACGAATGCGGGCAAGAGACGCGTCGGCCTGGTCGTTGACGCAATCGTGGGCCAGCACCAGACGGTCCTGAAGTCGCTCGGCGCGTTCTACCGCGACGTAGAGGGCATTTCCGGCGCCACGCTGCTGGGGGACGGAACAGTGGCACTGATCCTCGATATACCAAAACTGGTAAGCATGGCTGAACAGTACCGGGAAGTTGGCGTCTAGGGCCGGGCAGCTCCAGGGAGCCGGCAAGTTCTTCAAGATGGGCAAAGCAGATTGAAGATCG
>JAJXTW010000109.1 GCA_021783455.1 Nitrospirota bacterium
GAAAGCTCTTGCCAGGAGCCTGAACGACCTCGAAGCCATGGCGGACCTCGCCTCTGAAGAAGGCGGTGAATCCATGCGCGCGGACCTGGAGCTGGAGATCGCGGTTATCCTGAAAGACGTTGCGTCCGCCGAGGTCGCAGCCATGCTCTCCGGCGAGCAGGATGCCACGAATGCCATTATCTCGATCCATCCCGGAGCCGGCGGCACCGAGGCGCAGGACTGGGCAGAGATGCTCATGCGCATGTACCTGCGCTGGGCGGAAAAACGCGGCTACCGGACCGAGATCCTCGACTACCAGAACGGCGAAGAAGCCGGAGTAAAATCCGTCACCTTCACGATCTCCGGCGATTACGCCTACGGAAGGATGAAGGCGGAGGCCGGCGTGCACCGTCTTGTCCGCATCTCGCCCTTCGATGCGAACAAGCGCAGGCACACCTCCTTTGCGTCGGTCTATGTGTATCCAGAAGTCGAGGAGGACATCGACATTGATATCGACGAGAAGGATCTGCGCATCGACACGTACCGTGCATCGAGCGCCGGCGGCCAGCACGTGAACAAGACCGACTCCGCCGTCCGCATCACCCATATCCCGACCAACATCGTGGTGCAGTGCCAGAACGAGCGGTCGCAGCTCAAGAACAAAAATGTGGCCATGAAGGTGCTTCGTTCCCGGCTGTATGAGTTACGGAAGAAGGAGCATGACGAAAAGCTCGGGAAACTGGTAAGCGAGAAAAAGGATATTGCCTGGGGCAGCCAGATCAGGTCCTACGTGTTCCAACCCTACCAACTGGTGAAGGACCACCGCACCGGCGTGGAGGTCGGCCACGTCACTGCCGTGATGGACGGAGACCTCGATCAGTTCATTGAGGCATATCTCATATCAGGGGCGGGAGTCAGAAGCCAGGAGTCAGGAGCCCGCTAGAAAGAGCAGCCCGTCCCACGCCTGTGGAACCCCCTCAAAAAGGAGTCGGGGGATTGCACGTCGCGGGACTCAATCCGCATTTCGTTTACACCCGCGATCACGAGTGCACGCGCGAGTGCAGGGTGCTTTCCGAAATTGATCACCGCCCTGCGATCTGGTCCGACCGCGCTTCTACATACTTCTTGATGCCCTTATACAGCGCTTCGGCGATGGACTGGCGGTAAGAATCCTGTCTGAGCAGTTTCTCCTCTGCCGGGTTGCTGATAAAGCCGACCTCCGCCAGAATGCTCGGCATCTCCGTATTGATCAGAACATAGAAAAACGCCCGCTTGATCCTGGCCTTGAGATCATCGGCGTGACGGTTAACGGATTTGAGATTGTTCACGAGCGACCCTTGCACCGAATCGGCCAGGTAGAGGGATTCCTCGATTTTGTCGTCCCGCGTAAGGTCCGCGAAGATACGGTCCAGCTCGGTTTTGAGCTCGCTCAGCTTTTTCGTGGACATGGCGTTTTCTCGCGCAGCCGTTGCCATGGCGTCCCGGTCGGAGGCCCGCAGGCTCTGTACGTACGTTTCAATCCCGCGCGCATTCCGTTTCCGGTTTGCGTTCACATGGATGGACACGAACAGGTCGGCGCCTTTTGATTTGGCGATAAATGGTCGTTCCTCAAGCGGAATGAATACGTCCGTGTCGCGGGTCATGACCACATTGCAGCCGAGCCGTTCCTTTACGAGAACAGCCAGCCGTTTCGCAATATCAAGGGTGACCGTTTTTTCCTTTAAACCGGTCTTGCCGATGGCGCCCGGATCATATCCGCCGTGACCCGCGTCGATGCAAATGGTTTTAATCTTCAGGCCAAGCTGCCGGGACAGGGAAAGTTTATTATCATCCTCCCCTTTTTTCGCGTCGGGGATCTTCGGCAAAAGAGGAACGGAAGTCTGGGGTCCCGTCTTCACCATCGGTTTTTTCTCGACACTACTTTCCATCGTTTGCGTGGTATCCGTATCGGCGCTTGCAACAGGAGTAGCCGCCCCCTTTACGCCGTCTCCGGTCACATCAATGACAAGACGCTCCGGATCATGGAGCGGAAAAGCCGCATAGCTCTTGATACTAGCGAGGTCAAGGACCACGCGCACGATGTCAGGCGCGTATTGACTGGCACGGACCTGCTTCAGGATGCCGTCGTTCACCGGCAGCGGATCCTTGTCCACAGAAGGGTCAAGCCGCGTATTCAGAACGTCGAATACCAGACGGTCCGGATGCTTGAGCTCCTGGGCCTGGAACTTGATAGCAGTGTTCTGCTCAATCACGATACGGGTATAGGCCCCGCCGGACCAATATCTGATTTTCTTGAGCACGCCTGCAGGACCTGTATTCCCCGGGGCTGCAATCACCGGCACCGGCATCCTGCGGATCTCCGGTTCCCGCTGCCGTCGTTTTCGAGGGGTTCGCCCACGCGAAGAGAACAGCGCTTTTGCTTTCTTCGTCCAGCCGCTGTTGGGGTATAACTTTGACATCTTCGTGAATGTTCCAGCTGCCGTTGTTTTGTCTTTTTTGTACGCCAGGGTCAATTCAATGATGTGATAAAGAGCCTCAGGCGCCCGGGCATGCTTCGGATAGGTGACCTGACACTTCTCGTTGATCTGAAGGGCCTCGTTTAGATCCCTGGAAAACTTATTGAATAGATAGAGGTCCTGATAGGTCCCCGCCCGGTCAAAACAGGCGTCTCCGGCACTCGGACTATGGGGATACTTTTTTTCCACCAGTTCGAAGGTCCTGATGCAGTCCATCCAGTAGGAGCGGTATTTCTTTTTTTTCGGGGTTTTTCTGAGGTCTGCCAGGCGCTGGCAGGCGATAGCATACCTATGTCCGGCTTCAGCGTTATAAGACGGGTATGCAGGCTTTGAAACGAGCAGCATGATGGCGCAAGCCATGAAGGCCGCGATACATGAACGGCCGCGTATCCACATAATTTGTCTGCTGATTTTTAACCGAATCATGCACCCTTGTCAACAAAAAAAGGCCCCGGACTCCCGGGGCCGATATTGATCAATAAGGAATAATGCCACTGGTCCGCTTCGCGGACGCACGGAGAAGCTCAGAAAAATTAAAATTTTTTACAATTATTAACTGTGCTAATCTATGCGTCCCCACACTGTCGGGACCCGTGGTCAATTAGTCAACTTACGAAGCTGCCTTTGCCGTCTCGACAAGCTTCGTGAAGCTGGCCGGATCGGTTATCGCGAGATCAGCGAGGATCTTCCGGTCGATGCCCACACCGCTCTTCGTGAGGCCGGCCATGAACCTGCTGTACGTCACGCCGTTCAGGCGCGCGGCAGCATTAATGCGCGCGATCCACAGTCTGCGAAAATCCCGCTTGCGGGCCTTGCGATCCCGGTATGCATACTTCAGTGCACGGTCAACCGCTTCGGTAGCGGAGCGGAACAATTTTGATTTTGCGCCCCAGTATCCCTCTGCCAGGTTGAGTACGCGATTTCTTCTGGCCCTCGATTTAGGGCCGCCTTTAGCTCTCGGCATTGTAGTAAACCTCCTCAGTCATGTTCAATGTTCAGAGTTCTCAACTGTCGCTGTACGACAATCACAACATTGAGCTCTGTACAGGGTACGTAATTATTAGTTCAGCCCGTACGGAAGCATCCGCTGAATGTTCTTCTTGTTGTCTTTATCCACTACGAAACTTCCGGTCAGCCGTCTCCTGCGCGTAGCGTTTTTTCCGGAAAGGAGATGGCCCTTCCAGCCCTTGCGCCTCATGATCTTGCCGGTTCCGGACACCTTGAGCCTCTTGGCAGCGCTGCGATTCGTTTTCAGTTTCATCTTTGCCATAATATTCCCCTTCCAAAATCTTAAGTTTTTGCAGCAACCTGTATCAACAGCGGAGACCGTTTTCTCCGCGGGATCACCCTGGGATAGGTATCTTCGTCCAGTTATACCGTTTTTGCCTTAGCACCGAGCAGTAAGGTCATGTTCCGTCCTTCCAGGCGAGGCGACGACTCCACAATGGCGTCATTCTGCAGTTCGGTGATGATACGGTTCAGCACCGCCCTGCCGTGGTCGATATGGGCCATTTCTCTCCCGCGAAACATAACGGTGACTTTGACCTTGTTGCCTTCCTCAAGGAACCGCTTGATGTTGTTCAACTTGAAATTGACGTCATGGTCGTCAGTCCTCGGTCGGAGTTTAATTTCTTTGACGACGATGACGGTCTGGTGTTTTCTCGATTCGGCGGCCTTTTTGGCCATCTCGTACTTGTACTTGCCGAAGTCCATGATCCGGCAAACCGGCGGTTTCGCCGTCGGCGCCACTTCGACCAAGTCGAGCCCGGCTTCTTCGGCCTTCTTGATCGCTTCCCGTGTATCCAGGATGCCGAGCTGTCCGCCTTCAGCATCGATGACGCGGACCTCCTTCACCTTGATCATGTAGTTGATTCTTGTTGTAATTTTACTGATAAACAATCACCCCCTTGTTAATTCTGTAGAAATACTCTTTTCTTGAATCAGTCTCTGGAGAGCACTGATAAATTCCGCAAGCTTCATAACGCCCAGGTCTTTGCCGCCGCGCTCACGCACAGCGACCGCCTCCTGTTCGACTTCCTTGTCTCCCACCACGAGGATGTAAGGCACCTTTTCCATGGCAGCCTCGCGGATCTTGAACCCGATCTTTTCCGAACGGGTGTCGAGTTCCACCCTGATCCCCGCTGCAAGCAGCTGCTCCCGGACGCCTTTTGCATAGTCGAGCTGCTTGTCCGTGATCGAGATCACCTTCGCCTGCACCGGCGCAAGCCAGACGGGGAATGCTCCCGCGTAGTGTTCGATCAGCATGCCGAAGAACCGCTCGATCGATCCCAAAAGCGCCCGGTGGATCATATAGGGCCGGTGCTGCTGGTTGTCCACGCCGATATAGGTCATGTCGAACCGTTCCGACATGTTGAAGTCGAACTGGACCGTGGAGCACTGCCAGAGCCTGCCCAGAGCGTCCTTGATCTTGATGTCGATCTTGGGTCCGTAGAAGGCGCCTCCGCCCTCGTCCATCTCGTATCCGAGCTGAACTTTATCCGCGGCAACCTTAAGGGCCTGCGTCGCCTGCTCCCATAAGGTATTGTCGCCCACGGACTTTTCCGGCCGCGTTGCGATATAAGCTTTAAAATCTTCGAACCCGAAGGTCCTGAGCATCTTCACCACGAACCCGATGACCCGGATGACCTCTGTTTCCATGTCCTCCGGCGCCACGAAGATGTGCGCGTCGTCCTGCGTGAATCCGCGGACGCGCAAAAGGCCATGCAGCACGCCGGAGCGCTCAAACCGGTACACCGTGCCCAGTTCCGCGAACCGCATCGGCAGCTCGCGGTAGGAGCGGAGCTTGTTCTTATAGATCATGATGTGAAAAGGGCAGTTCATGGGTTTTACATAAAACTCCTGCCCTTCCACTTCCATGGAAGAATACATGTTCTCCCGGTAAAAACCGAGATGGCCCGACGTCTCCCACAAGGTCCCGCGGCCGACATGAGGAGAAAACACGAAGTCGTAGCCATTCTTTTGATGCTCGTCGCGCCAGAAGTCCTCGATGGTCTTCCGAATGAGCGCGCCCCGGGGATGCCACAGGACCAGACCGCCGCCCACTTCATCGGACAGGGAGAACAGATCCAGGTCCTTGCCGAGTTTCCGGTGATCGCGCCTCTTGATCTCTTCGAGACGCGCGAGGTATGCATCGAGCGCATCCTTTGTCGGGAAGGAGATGCCGTAGATCCGCTGCAACATCTTGTTCTTCTCGCTGCCGCGCCAGTAGGCTCCTGCGATGGTAAGGAGCTTGAATGACTTGATCTTTGCCGTGGACGACACATGGGGGCCGCGGCAGAGGTCCGCGAAATCGCCCTGCTCGTAAATCGATATCGCCTCATCGGGCAATTCGTTGATGAGCTCTACTTTGTAGATCTCACCCAGTTTTTGAAAGAACGCCAGGGCATCTGCCTTGGAAATATTTTTTCTTTTGATCGGCGCAGCCGCCTTGGCAAGCTCCGCCATCTTCTTTTCGATCTTGGCGAGATCTTCGGGCGTGAGCGGCCGCTCAAGATCGAAATCGTAGTAGAACCCTTCTTCGATAGCCGGACCGATAGCGAGCTTTGCCTGCGGAAAGAGCTGCTTAACCGCATGCGCCATGAGATGCGAAGTGCTGTGCCAGTACGTTTCGCGGCCCTCCGGTGCGCTGAAGGTAACGATTTCGATCGCAGCACTGCGTTCCACAGGTATGTTCAGATCCTGAAGTTGACCGTCTAATTTTATGGCAAGCGCGTCTTTGGAGAGGCGTGAGCCGATTTTCTCGGCAACTTCCTGACCGGTGATGCCAGAGGCATACTTTCGGACCTGACCGTCAGGCAGCCTGAGCTGTATTTCACTCATAAGATAGATAACATAGTTGTGGTTGAATCAAATCATGGTAGGCCCGGGCGGTTTCGAACCGCCGACCTCTACCGTGTCAAGGTAGCGCTCTCCCCCTGAGCTACGAGCCTATGATGTTCTGTTGCGTAACAAGAGCGAATTTTATGAGATTTCAGTGAGTTTGTCAAGAATAAAAACCTCTGATCCCGTATTTTTTGCGTTCTTTTGACACAAAAACGATTATTCCTCACGAAAAGACCTTGAGCCGGTCGAAACCACAAAAAAACCGGCACACGAGCCGGTCCTTTTTGACGCTTATTTGGTGCCCCTGGGGTGATTCGAACACCCGGCACGCGGTTTAGGAAACCGCTGCTCTATCCACCTGAGCTACAGGGGCATTTTGATTGCGGTTTGCAGATTGCGGATTTTGGATTTTGGAAAGACGAAGCATTCGGAATTCTTACAACATTTCTTCCAGATCGATCTTTTTACGTTTGGTAATGGCCCGGAGTTTATTGAGCGCCTGGGTCTCGATCTGCCTGACGCGCTCCCGGGTGATCCCGAATTCCTTGCCGATGCTGTCCAGGGTCTTTGGTTCGCCGTCAACGAGGCCGAAGCGCATCTCGATGACTTTCCGTTCGCTCACCGAAAGCTGCAGGAGCCATTCATCGATATGTTCGCGCCTCCTGATTTCGTCGGAGATGCTCGCCGGCGACACGGCGTTGTTGTCCTGGAGAATGTCCTTGAGAGTATCCTCTTCCTGGTCGCCAATCAGCATATCCAGGGAATAGGTCTCGCGCACGACCTGGGAAATACTTCTCACCTTCTCCACGGTGACCTTCATCTTCTTCGCGATCTCTTCTATCTGCGGATCGCGCCCCAGTGATTGCGTAAGCTGGCGGGTGGCGCGCAAGTAGGAATTGACGATCTCGGCGATGTGAACAGGCAGGCGGATGGTCCGGGTCTGGTTGACAATCGCCCGTTCAATGGCCTGCTTGATCCACCATGAGGCGTAGGTGCTGAATTTGAAGCCGCGCTGGTATTGGAATTTTTCGACGGCCCTGATCAGCCCGAGGTTTCCTTCCTCGATGATATCGGAGAACTGCAAACCGCGGTTGATGTATTTTTTCCCGATGGCAACGACGAGACGGAGGTTCGCCTCGATCATCCTGGCGCGGGCCTCCTGATCGCCCTGCTCGATTCTTTTGGCCAGTTCCTGTTCCTGCTCAAAGGTTAGAAGGGGGGTCTTGCGGATTTCCTTGAGGTAATACTTGATGGCATCGAGGCCCTTCTGGGGGCCGCTGTCTGATGCGCTTTCCGAGGATTCCGCGGTACCGGCGTTCCGGCCCCCGCTTTCCTCTTCTTTTTCCTCGTTCTCTGCGCCATAGGGCTCGGCACCCATCAAATCATCAACCGACCGTTCCCTCTCGCTCATGAAAACCTCGTGGGGCAAGAAAAGATGGAGGCAGCACCGATATTTCGGTTTTTCTGATCGCCAGGAGTGATACGCCCGTCACCGTTGTTCTTAAAATCCAGCCAATAGAATATCGTAAATACCTGCTGCTTCCCGCGCGCCAAACAAATGCTCATCGAAAACAATACTGCTTTCCCTCTCGAGTGTGTGAGCAGTCGGGAAAGAAAAAAATGGTCGGGGCGAGAGGATTCGAACCTCCGACCCCTTGGTCCCGAACCAAGTGCGCTACCAGGCTGCGCTACGCCCCGACGAATTTGTATACTATACTAAAACTCGTTTCGTATGTCAACGAACATTCTTCTGTTTTGCAGCGGAAAGGAAATTATCGAAGGCTTCTTGATAATAATCTTTTTTTGTCCTGATCACGGCCGGCACGCGCTTATCGTAGAGCTCCCGGCCTTCCTGGACGTCGGTCTGCAGCAGATCGTAGAAGGTGCCGTTCCTGATCCCTTCGAGCACCAGGTCCTGATTATAAAGCGCAATGTCGGAAACGATAATGCGGGCAAACCGCCTCGCTTTTTCCACGGCTTCAGGGTCCGATGCCTCGACCCGGGGAATATCGCACTCCTCTTTCTGAAAAATGGAAGCGTCCAGGCTGAACGATTCGGGTGATATTGCCCCCCCGTCCTGCCCCTCTGTTGATCCGGCCTTCGCTGCAGGCTGAGGAGGAGAGTAGCCCCACGTGTCGCGGCCCGACGGCGCAACAGGGTCCTGGCCCAGCAGGGATGGCGCGAATTCCCTCGCCGGCGGCCTGGACATCTCAGGAAGATGGTGCGCGGCTGGTTCAGCGGCCGCGGGCTCGTTCTGTACGAATTCTTCCGGGAAAATGAGCCTGCGCATCTTCGTGGGCAGTGCATCGGGAATATGATGCTTTTCGATGTAATCGTCAGCCCCGTAGAGACTGACCGGCGTCCGTTTATATTTACTCTTGTCATAGACGGATGAAAGAAGAACGACCTTGATCCCCCTCGTCTCAGGGCTGCTCTTCAGCCGTTCGCAGAGCTCAAATCCGTAAATTCCCGGAAGACCCACATCAAGTACCAGCCCCTGCGGCTTGTTCTCAGCCCCTGTTTTCAGCGCTGCCGCCCCGTTCGCCGCGGTATCCACCCGGACATCCGCATCAATCAGC
>JAJXTW010000110.1 GCA_021783455.1 Nitrospirota bacterium
CAAGCGTAAACGGCATGCCTTGAGCATGATCACGACTGTGCTGTATGGCAAAATCGGCATAGCCGTAAACAGGGAGCGGGGTCACTATGAAATCAGTGATTTGGGAAAGCGGAGGGGCTTCCTTCCTGAGGCGGCGCACGAATTCAGGCACCCGGGCGCCCTCGGCATCGATGAACACGCCCTCAGCCGTATTCGTGACGTATCCTTTGAGCCCGAGAGCTCCGGCGAGGTTGTAGACGTAGGGCCTGAAGCCGACGCCCTGCACAATGCCTTTGATTACGATCTGAGCCCGCTCAGCCATTGAGCCCACTGGTCAAGTCCTGCGCCGGTGGTGCAGGAAATTTCGAATATCTTCAGTTTTGGATTCAGCGCCAGAGCATCGTTCCGCATTTTGTTGATGTCCGTATTCATGTATGGCAGGAGATCGATTTTGTTCAGGACCAGTGCGGAGGATTCCCTGAACATCAGAGGGTATTTGAGCGGTTTATCGTGGCCTTCGGCCACGGACAGGACCATCATTTTAACATCCTCGCCGACCTTGAACTCGGCGGGGCAGACAAGATTCCCCACGTTCTCGATGATCAACAGGTCGAGGTCTTTAAGCGGCATCTCATCCAGGACTTCATTGATCATGTTCGCATCCAGGTGGCACGCACCGCCCGTATTGATCTGCACCACCGGGACGTCGAGTGCGCTGATGCGCTCGGCATCGTCGGAGCCGACGATGTCCCCTTCGATGACGCCGAGCTTTAAATGCGGTTTGAGTTCCCGGATTGTCCGCTCAAGCAGCGACGTCTTGCCCGCTCCCGGAGCTCCCATGAGGTTCACGACATACACCCCGGCCTCGTCAAACCGCTTCCGGTTTTCCTCGGCAATCCTGTCGTTCGCTTCAAGTATGCGCGTAACTACCTTGACCTTCATTAATTCGTCTCCATATCTAGAATTTCCATCTCACGGCCCCGGGTGATCTCGTATGACAGACTGCCGCAATGCGGACAGGAAAGGACGTACTGAGCGTTATCCGGAGCCTCAAATTCCTTCTTGCAACTGTTGCAGGTGCCGCCAACAGGAACAGATTCGATCACGAGCTTCGCATTTTTTGCCACCGTAGTGTCTTTCGACGCGTCAAAAGCAAAGACCAGCGCTTCCGGAAGAATACCGGCCGCCCGGCCGATCCTGAGCCGGATGGAATCCACGGAATGGCAGCCTTCTTCCATGCATTTCGCCTGGACAATGTCGATAATACTGAGGGCAATGGACGCTTCGTGCATGATCTCTCCTGATTCAAGACGTTCCTTCTCTATCTTCTGGATCGCGAAGCCTGCGTGGACGAGGACATAGTCCCCGATCCGCGGCTCTTCGGGCAGAAGCATAAGGCTCACCTGTCTGCGGGCGCCGTATACGTCGATCGTTGCAATAAGGTCATCGATGCTGATAATACGAGAGGGGATGGCAAGACACATTGAATAATCCTATCTTCCGGCAGATGAGCAGAATCAGGTTGGTGGAACAACAAAACTATCCCATAGAATCCCAACCCTGTCAAGTCGCTTGTCAATCCGTCGTAAGGGGTTCTGGTACCTCGCGATGGATATTCAAAGCGCCTGCATTTTTTTCAGTTCTTCAAGTATCAGGTCCTTGACCTTGGGAATAACGGCCCTTACTTCATCGCTCAGTTCCAGGGACCAGGATGATACATCCTTCGGCTGCACACCGATGATCGTGGTCTGGGGCTTCCCTCCCGTGAGTTCGGCCATGTGCAGTACATCAATAAGGCTGATCTGGTGCAATGACACCATCTGCTCTTTCGGAAACCGCATATCCTCGGGCGAAAAACGAAACACCGACCCGGGGGTATCCCCGGCCTCGACGACATCGACAACAATGAGGCCGTCAATCTCACGAAACAGCGGAATAAGCTGATGACTGACGGTCCCGGCTTCTAGAAGCCGGACGTTCGGAGGAAAGGGAGTGTCAGCGAAGGAGTTGATCAGGTGAACGCCAAAACCATCATCGCCAAGCAGGAGATTGCCCACGCCGAGGATTAAAACTTTTCGGGGAGGCGCCGAAACGCCTCCCCGGAGCTCATCATTTGATATCATCTTAATGTTTTTTAAGCTTATATCCCGTAAAGATTGAAGTCAAGGTCCTGTCCTTGTTGATCATGCTGACCGTGATTGCCAGATATACGTGAATCAGCAAAAAGACGATAAAGTACCACATCGCGAGAATGTGCCATATTCTCGTGTACGACTCGCCGCCCAGGAGGTTGTTCACCCACCGAAAGCTTTCCATCGGAAAAATCAGGAAGGGCCTGCCGTGATAAATAGCTGCACCGGTGAATGCCGTAAAGATGATCACTATCCCGGTGAAGAGATAGGCGAACGCCTGAAGCGGGTTGTATTTTCGGTAGTCCTTGTGCGAACCCTTGATGAAGAGGTAGTACGCCAGAACGTCGGGCACGTTCTTCAGGTTCTCGATGATGCTGAAGTCTTTCCAGTCCGCGTCGAATGTGGATTTAAAGGCCATGTAGACCCGGACTACCAGACCCAGAACGACCGTATAGGCCGCGACGAAATGGAAAAACCGCATCGAGGCCATGATGGTGCTGTCCGGTCCGCCGGCAATGAACGGCGTGTGTATGTAGATACCGGTGAACACCAGCACGGCTATGGCTACAACCCGAATCCAGTGGTCCAGAATATAGCCGAGGCTCCAGTCCTTTACCAGTTCTTCTTTCATGGCATCCTCCCTATGAGACCTTGAAGTCCATGATCCGGTTCGACTCAGGATGGATCACATGCACCGTGCAGGCAAGGCATGGATCGAAGGAATGGACCACCCTCATGACTTCGAGCGGCTTTTCCGCGTTCGCCACTGCCGTCCCGATGAGCGCCTCTTCGATGGGGCCGCGCACATTATTGTTGTCGCGCGGGCAGACGTTCCAGGTCGTCGGCACCACGCACTGATAGTTCTTGATCCTCTTATTGTCCACGTCGATCCAATGGCCAAGGGCGCCGCGCGGCGCTTCCCACAGCCCGATCCCCTGCGCCTTGTCGGGAATCTTGTACTCGGTATAGACCGCAGCGTTCCCTTTTTTTATGTTTTCGATGACATCAAGGCCCCACTGATACATGGAATCGGCTACCATCTTGCATTCCAAGGTCCGCGCCGCGATCCTGCCGATGATGCCGAAGAGCACTTCCGGATGGCCGGAATGGCCAATTTTAGCAAGGGTGTCGTCGATCAACTTCTTGGCTGTGGGCTGGCCGGAGGCATAGGCCACAACCATCCTGGCAAGAGCGCCAACTTCCATGGGCTTGCCCTGGAGCCGCGGGGCCTTGGCCCAGGTGTACTTTTTGTTGCTGTCGTATCCCGTGTAATCCGGCTCTGTCACGCCCATGGCCGGATTGAGCGGCTTGCCGTCCTTGTACCATCCGTGCGTCGTATCCTCGGTGACATCCTCTGGTTTCGCATCATGCACCTTCGGGAAGTCGGAGGCGAAAATGGCGCCCCGGGGAAGGAGTCGTTTCTTGGGATCGAATGATGCGTCTTCGAAGACTCCCCAGGATAGGAAGTTTGCATATCCTTTGCCTATGCCGGCGGCCCCGAGATAATACGGTGCGATGGCGAGCAGGTCTCCGATGAATACGCTGTCGATCCAGGCCTGCAGCTCTTTCACCCTGAAGAGATAGTTCTTAAGATCATCGACAGAGGGCACATGGGTCACGCCCCCCGGAGGGCTCGTCATGGTCATCGGCATCCTGCCGCCGAAGAGGGCGCTGACCGAAGCTGCCTTTGCCTGCATTTCAAGGGCTTCAAGATAGTGAGCAACAGCTAAGAGATTCACATCAGGCGGGAGTTTGTAGGCCGGATGGCCCCAGTAAGCATTCGCGAAAGGCCCGAGTTGGCCAGATTCGACGAAGGATTTCAATTTGGCCTGGACTTTCTTCAGCGACGCCTCTTTGGGCTGCGCCTTTAATGCCGAGACCACATCTACATAATCGAGGGCGTTCAGGTGATAGAACCAGAGGATATGCGAGTGCATGAACTGCGCGCCTTCAATGATGTTCCGGATAATGCGGCCGTTGTCCGGCGGTTTTATTTTGAACGCATCATCCATGCTCATGGACGACGCATGTCCGTGAGAGGTGGGACAAACGCCGCAAATACGCTGTGTGATATGCCAGGCATCACGGGGGTCCCTGCCCTGGAGAATGAGCTCGAACCCGCGGAACAGCGTTCCCGTGGTCCAAGCGTCCTTGACCTTGCCGCCTTCGATCTCGACATCGATCCTCAGATGTCCTTCGATTCTTGTCATTGGGTCTATGGTTATCCTGGCCATTATTTTTTACCTCCGTCTTTTCCTTTGGTCCTGCCCGAAGCAGCTGTGGCAACGGCATGAACCGCGATGCCTGCCGCAGTCGCTACCGCGGCGATCGCGCCCAATTTGTCCGCTCCTGCCTCGACACCGCCCAGGCCGGGGATCTTAACGCCCGGCAGCGGCTCGTAGAAGCCGGCGAACTTGTCCGTCCATCCCCGCTCTGCGCATCCGATGCACGGGCCTCCGGCCTTGATGCACCAGCTTGTCCGGTCGTTGTATTGGATCTTGGGGCATGCTGAATAGGTCATCGGCCCCTTGCAGCCCATTTTGTACAGGCAGTATCCCAGGGCCTCTTCCTGGGAGCCGAATTTTTCCACGAATCTTCCGGCATCGAAATGAGCCCTTCGTTCACAGTTGTCGTGAATGGTCTGTCCGTAGAACATCTTCGGCCTTCCTTGAGAGTCCAGATCAGGAATCTTGCCGAGCAGGAGGAAATTAACCACCACGCCCACGAGATACTGCGGGTTTACCGGACAGAGGTCCATGTTGACCAGCGGCTTGCTGATCCCGACCCTCTGGAGAGCCTCACCGGTTCCGATGATTTGAGAGGGGTTCGGCTTTGCGGCAGGAACGCCCCCATCCGTGGCGCAGCTGCCGATCGCGATAACCGCGATCGCGGGACCGGCCATTTCCTTCAGGACATCGAGCATCTCCTTGTTCCCGATCATGCCGTGTCCCTTCTTGGTCGGTACCCCGCCTTCGACGATCAGGATATAACCTCCTGCCTTTCGCGAAGCAGCAAGTATTTCCTCAGCCTGCTTGCCGGCAGCAGCCTGAATGGTTTCATTGTAATCGACGCTCAGGATATCGAGGATGACTTCGGCGGGACTGGGGTAGGTTGCTTTAATAAATGATTCAGTACAACCGGAATCGGATGCGAAGTTGAGCCATATTACCGGTTGTCTCTTTGCAGCTTTTTCTAATGCAGCAGCGATCTTGGGACCATACAATTCGGAAAGACCGATAAGAGCGGCAGTTGCACCACAGTACTTTAGAAAATCTCTTCGTTTGATGCCGCGGAACTCTAGAGCATCAAGAAACTGTTTGCTTACTTCATCTTTCTTTCCCATGAGCATCCTCCTTTATGAATGAAAATCTAAGCCGATAGGGTAGAATTGCGTGAGATTGTAAAGCGTGAAGCTGTTCTCGCTGCTGCCAGATGCTACTAATAGTTACAATGGGCAAAAGTTATCACAGAGCTGATCATTTGTCAAACTTATAAATGCATAAAAAATACTTTCTATGGTCAATGGAAAACTCGTGATGTTATCGAGGGGAGCATTATTTTTTTCGACACAGCAACGGCGATATCTCGGAGCTGTACCAGTTAACTTCTCTAAGTCCCCAAAAAATTGGCTGTTTGTTGACCTGCCCCCCGGACTTGGGTGTAGTATAGCATATCCTTTTTAACCTTGAGCCGTTTCTTGCAAGTATTTTCGAAGTTTTAAAGATGAAGTTATAGCAAGAGGTCTGTTCGGTGCAGAGTCAAACATTCCGGAAGGAAATCCTACTAGGAACCAGCGGTTCCTAGTAGGACAGCAAACGCTTTTTTAGCAGCGTTATCACGGATGATCCATATTACTTGTTAAAGGTTTTTATAACGTATTCAGCTATTTCCTTGGCATCCTTATCCGATATGGTTTTCTCATCGAAGGTGGTCATTCCCGGTCCGGGATGTCTCATGATCTTCATGATATCGGCAGCTGTTTTAACGTTGTGCGCATCACGGTCTTTCTTGTGGAGTGTTTTTGCAGGGTTCACAATGTTCCCGCCGCCGGGATGACAAACATTACAGTTCGCCATAAACAGTTTTTCACCTGCCTTTTGCGAAGCCGCCTCGACAGATACGGATACAACGGTACAGCAGATGCCGAACGCTACAACCAAGGAAAACAATTTTTTCTTCATCACGATTCTTTCTCCTTTCTTACTAACCATTCGATTTAATCCAACATGATTGTTGGCAGTTGTCTTCCCATATTTTATAAGTATAGCCGAATAATCCGGCATTGCAAGCAAGCCGGTCGAAAGACATTAAGCAAATTCCGTCAGCGTTATCTTGTTTCGAGAAGCTGCAATCTGCAAATCCCTCTTTTTCCCGGGGAACTTTCCCCCCGCGCAGATGCACTTTCGTAATTTCGGGATGTGTCTTAACAGTAATATAAGCGCGCACAATGTTTGCGATCGTTGCTTCCTGAAAGTGCCCCCCGTCCGTTTTGAAGCACAATCGTCGTCCTGAGATGTTGATGCCCACGGAATTTCGACAACCACTTCTGCTGCCTCTTCGTTGGCTACGTTCATAATTTCCCTCCTGAACTCATTCTCTCAGTCTATCTGCTCCCTGCTAAACCGGAGTTTCGGCGCAAATAACGTCAATGGAAAAAGGATTAGCATTGAAAATTTCATACATTCCTGTTATTTTTAGACCATGGAACAAAAACGATCGAAGTTCATAGGTTCACTGATCGGAACGGCAATAGGAGATTCCCTCGGCGCGCGGTTCGAAGGTGCGCCCGTAATTCGGGATGTGAACGATATCGGACCGCGGTATACCGATGATACGGCCATGATGATCGGCGTTGCCGAATCCCTCATCGACCGGAAGGGCTTCGACTATTGGCACATGGCAGAACGGTTCGTCCAGAATTACGAACGCGAGCCGTGGCGCAGGTACGGGTCGGGCCCTCCTCGCATTTTCAGGATGATGCAGAATGGACGCATGGGGTTCGGCATGCTCGATCGCGACCTCTACCCCGGCGGCTCCTTCGGGAATGGAGGGGCAATGCGTGTCGGTCCCGTCGGCCTCCTGTATTATGACGACCCCAGATCAATCCGCGAGATCGCATACCATACGGCAGGGATCACACACAGTAACGAACTTGCGCTGGAGGGGGCCGCAATCCAGGCCTGCGCCGTGGCCTTGGCCGTCCTTGCAGATCCAGTGGACATCAAGAGCAAGGAGTTTCTCGGGGCGCTCAGGATGTTCACCAAGCCCGGCCCCTATCAGGAGAAACTCAAGCTGATCATCAAGCTGCTGGATGAGAACCCCAGCATAAAAGAGATCGTGAATGTACTGGGGAACGGGATAGAGGCCCTGCGCTCGGTGCCGACCGCCATCTATTCCTTTCTCTCGACACCCGACTTTGAAAGCGCTGTTCTCTACGCGGTCAGTCTTGGCGGAGATACCGACACGATCGGCGCCATGACCGGCGCTATTTCCGGCGCCTGCTACGGCGTGGAAGGCATCCCTGCGCAATGGAGAGGCAAAGTCGAAAACCGGCAATACATCGAGGACCTGGCCATAAATCTTTGGGAAGTGAAAGAAAATACCAACGTGGCACGCTAGCCGGACATGCGTGCCAGAAACACGACGCCTGTCGTTCAACAAAGAGAAACAGTATCCCCTCCTTTTTCCCGTCTAAATTCGAAAATCCTCCCTCAATGTCATTATTAAGCGGATAGGAAGTTCCCCTTACCCACGAGAGTACTCAGGATTCCTGACCAGGACGCGAGCGAACAACAAGGTAGCCGGAAAAAAGAATCAAGGCACCGCCGAAGAGTGCAAAGAGAGAAGGCGTTTCCGACAGAAGCACGTACGCCAGGGGTATTGCGGCAAGAGGTTCCATGTATCCGAGGATCGCTGCGTGCTGGGCCATGACTTTTCTGAGTGCATCGTAATAGAGCAGCGGGGCAAGCGTCGAATGAAACACCCCGGTCAGCAACAGGAGCGACATTTGGCGACCGTCAAGATGATAATCAGAGAGGAAGACCGCCGGCGCCATAACGACGGTCGTGATCCAGGGCAAAAGCACCACCGCCTTGTGATGCATCAGCATCCGGCTCAACTTACGCGAGAAAATGATGATGAAGGCATAAGCCAGGCCGGAGATCGTGCCTGCCACAATACCTGCGGTATGCTCCCCCTGAAGAACGAGGCCGCCCCCGGCCATGACGATCATCACCATCCCGAGCACGGCGATGGGAAGCGAGAGCATCGTTATTTTCTGAAGTCGTTCTGAAATGACGATCGGAGCGAGCAAGGCTACGAAGATCGGAGCCGTATAGTGGGTAAAGACGGCATTCGACACCGTGGTGTGGCCCAGCGCATAAAAATAGGAAATGTTATTCGTAATCGATGATAGGGCGAGCAGACCGAAAAGCCACCAGTATCTCCCGACCCCGCCTAAGTGCAACTCTCCGCGGATCGCAAGAAAGGCCGGGACGGTAAAACTGGCGACCAACGACGTGGAAAACAAGACGACGTCCGGCGGCAACGCAAGCCAGCGGATCATGGGACCCCAGGTGCTCCAGATGAGCATGGCAACGATGATTTTGAGGTAGTTTTTCATAAAAAAAGAAGCCAGAACACAAAAAACACAAGATAAAA
>JAJXTW010000111.1 GCA_021783455.1 Nitrospirota bacterium
TCCGATCTTCAAGGCCGCTTTGATTCGTTGCAGCGAGGATGACCGAATGGTCCATCTGGAAGAACGACCCGGACCTGCACGTCTCCTCCGCGTCGATGCCCACGGTGATAGCTCGTTCTCTTACCTCGTCAGGCAGTCTCGTTAATGCCTGGATCTCCCTGTGGTCATCTGCCTGAAAGGAATATTCGCTGAGATCAATGTCCGGGCCGATGGCGGCGGGTTTCCTTTCGGCATTTTTTGCTTTTTCCTTGACGGTTACCTTCGGCATCGAACGCACTCCTCATACCCTTTTGTCCGTATGTCATCCAGAATGTCCCCCGGATTTCCAGAGCAGCTTACAGAACCGTTCAGCATGACGTATGCCCTGTCGGCATTGACGTAATCCAGGATGTGACCGGCATGAGTTATGATCAGCCCTGCCTTGGTTCTTCTGTCTTCTCTTATCCCTTTTTCGAGCAGTTCATTTATTACTTTTCCCACCAGATTGATATTGACCAGATCCACGCCCGAATCAGGTTCATCGAACATTACAAACGCCGGATTCTGTGCGAGCAGTTGAAGGAGTTCGGACCGCTTGATCTCACCGCCGGAAAAACCGAGATTGATGTCCCTGTCCATAAAGTCAACGAAGTTCAATTTCCCTGCGCTCTCGATGATCCTCTCCTCCCTGAAGTCACCGCTCTTTACCATGCAGATGCGCAGGATGTCTTTAAGCCTCACTCCTCGTACCGCGGGAGGATTCTGAAATACCAGGCCGAGCCCAAGCCGTGCGCGCTCGTCTATACTGCGTTCTGCAATATCCTCACCCCGGTAGATGATGTTTCCCGATTCCACCCTGTACTGGGGAATTCCCATGATCGTCTTCAGAAGTGAGGTCTTACCCGAACCGTTCGGACCGAACAGGACAATGGTTTCTCCCTGCATGACGTAGAGATCCAGATCATTGAGCACTCTCTTCCCTTCAACACTGACAGACAAGTGCCTGATCTCGATCAGAGGGGCATCCCGGCATTTTTCCTGGCTGGTATTCATCGGTTCTCGCTCCTGTAACAAGTATACCCATTTCTTGTCGGGCGCGCTTGGATATCGTGATTTCCGTCATCTCTATTGCCACGATGTGGTTCTTTGACTCGAATATTCCAATGAGATCGTGGACATATCCCGTTTATTCAAGCTGGACCTCCTCCAGGCAAAAGTTTTCATATTTTCAGACCTGCGCCAACACTGCGAGGCGCCTCAGTGATATACTTATCCAATACATTCTCCAGCAAGCAGGAGCACCTCATGCGCTATTCACCCCTGCTCACCGATCTTTATGAGCTGACCATGCTAGCCGGTTACCTGGAAGAAGACCTGCACGAGGAGCCGGCCGTCTTCGACCTCTTCTTCCGCCATAACCCCTTCAAGGGGGGATACGCCGTCTTCGCCGGTCTCGACACCGCGCTCTCTTACTTGGAGAACCTCGCATTCACCGAGGATGAGATCACCTATCTTGAAGGGCTCGGAATCTTTCGCGCCCGGTTTCTAGATTTCCTGCGCGATTTCCGCTTCCGCGGGCGAGTAACGGCCGTTCCAGAAGGGACCGTGGTCTTCGAGCGAGAACCCCTCGTTACCGTCGAGGGGAATCTCGCCGAGGCCCAGTTCGTGGAAACGGCGCTGCTCACTATCCTCAACTTTCAGACCCTCGTCGCCACCAAGGCGGCGCGAATCACCCATTTAGCTGGAAGCGCACAGGTGGTCGAATTCGGGCTGCGTCGCGCTCAGGGGCCGGACGGTGGCATCAGCGTCGCGCGCTCCGCCTATATCGGCGGAGTGCGGAGCACGAGCAATGTCATGGGGGGTAAGCTCTTCGGCATTCCGGTCAAGGGAACCCACGCCCATAGCTGGATCATGGCTTTCACCGACGAACTGACCTCGTTTCGTGAATACGCCGCGGTCTTCCCTGACAGCTCCATCCTTCTCGTCGATACTTACGATACCCTCAAGAGCGGCATTCCCAACGCCATCATTGTGGCGAGGGAACTCAGGGAAAAAGGGCACGAACTCGTGGGAATCCGACTCGATTCCGGCGACCTCGCCTACCTCTCCCGGGAAGCGCGGTGTATGCTGGACAAGGCTGGATTCCCTAACGCGAAAATCCTCGCGTCCAACGAAATCGACGAGTATGTCATCGAATCGATCCTTTCAGAAGGGGGGAAGGTGGACATTTACGGGGTGGGAACAAAGCTGGCCACCTGTATGGGAGAAGGGGGAGGCGCGCTCGGTGGGGTCTACAAGCTGGTGAAGATCGGCGATAGGCCGAAACTAAAGGTGACGAGCGACATCGCCAAGGCGACCCTCCCCGACCGGAAAAGACTCATGCGAGCAACTGCTCCTGACGGTTCTTTTATCATGGACATCATCACCCTCGCCGAAGAGACAGTCCAGCCGGGGCAAACGGTCTTCAATCCGGCCAACCCCTTGCAGCATACAACCATCCCGGAAGGAGTCAGGCTCGAGGAGATCCGCACCGTTGTTATGGAGAGAGGGAAGAAGACCGGTGCAGAACACCCTTCCCTGGATCAGATGGCCGACCGCTGTAAAGACCAGCTCGCCCGTCTTCCCCAAGGGTGTCTTCGCTTCATAAATCCGCACATCTACAAAATCTCTATAAGCCAGGGACTGCATGAACTGAGAATTCGCCTGATGGAAGAAGTGCAGCGGAGCATGAAAGCAGGTTGAGGTCAAGGTTGGGCATTTTTCTGACCGTAACCTCAATTAATCTTCTATTCACCATAGTCAGCTTAGACGCATCAGGAGAATTGTTATGGATAAAAACGCGGCCTTGTTGATCATTGACGTGCAGAACGATTTCTGCCCCAACGGAAACTTGGCGGTACCGGAGGGGAACCGGGTGATACCGGTCCTTAACCGTTATATCGCGCTCTTCCGTGAGAAAGGTCTCCCCATCTTCGCATCCCGTGACTGGCATCCGGAAAAGACCTCCCACTTCAAGTCGTTCGGCGGCATCTGGCCGGTTCACTGCGTCCAGGGAAGCGACGGGGCAAAATTTCACTCCGACCTGCAACTCCCCCCTGATGTTGTCATCCTCTCCAAAGGTGTGGATCCGCAACGGGACGATTACTCCGCATTTCAGGGGGTGACGGATTCCGGCGCACGTTTTCCGGACATTCTGCGGGAGCGGCGGATATCGAAACTCTATGTTGGGGGCCTCGCAACCGATTACTGCGTCAAGGAATCGGTCCTCGAGGGACTTCGGCACGGTCTCGCCGTGACGCTGCTGGAAGACGCTTCACGGGGAGTGGATCTAGAGACGGGCGATTCTGAGAAGGCGGTGGCGACGATGAGGGCGGCCGGGGCTATGACGGCATCTCTTGCCGACCTCGAAAACCTGTCGTGAGTCGATCAGTTTGTAGGTTGGGCTACGCGTCTCAGCCCAACATCTTTAAGTCTGTTGGGCAAGGGAACTCATTTTGCCCGACCTACAAGCTGCCCAACCTCCGAATGGCTGCTATCTGCTAATAGTCTATGACTGCAATATTTTACCGATCGACAGGAACGTGTTCCAGTTGCGCGTGGTGATCGGAGCCCCGATGATCTTTTCAAGTTGGCCAAGTGAGCGGATAGCTTGCATCTCGCGACGGTACATACCTGTAACAAAGCGGCCTTGACAGGACAACACTCTCACGGACCAGCGCCCGCTGGAAGGGATGCTCAGCGGTAGCCGCGACAATGGCTTGCGGCGCGACGCCATAACACTGACGAATCGCACAATGTCTGGCCGTATGATCTGATCTGCGAACGGGTCGCTGCCGATCAGTCGCAGAACCTCGCGCGCGCCCAGGGTCATAATCTCAGTTTTGAATGGCAAACGGGGCAGGATCTCTTCCCGGATTATCGAACGGTTAGCCGCCTTGCGCACCACGAACGTCCCCGCAGCGCCAACGCTCACAACGTGCAAATTCTTCATCTCCATTGCGAGGACACTCGGACGGAAAGTCCTGTGTCCACCGATATTGACACCTTTGAGAAGAACAACGAAGGTCATGATGTGCTCGCAGCAGGATAACGGGGCGGCGGGTAATCGGTGCCCCGCAGGGGCATCCGGTTGACTCGTTTGTTCGCTGGCGCGTTTCATAGCGCCAGAGAACGAGTCCCGATTACCCGCCGCCCCGTTCGCACGGAGGGGCGCGTTTCCCAGCGTCCGTGCGAACAAGCTGTTGACTAGCCCCCTCGATAAGTCCAAATATCAGTTATTGGCCAGCCCCCTGTGACGACGTTGTACGCAATGGTAATGATCGCCAGAACAGAAGCAAAAGCAAACAGCCTTCGGTTTTCTTGAGATGCAGCAAGATTGATTATTTCCATACATTCCTTTTTTAATACTACACTATTTATCGCATGCAGGATAGAATTACCCCGCCGCGCATCAGGCTTACATTTTGTACTTTTTTAGTACACAGGACTGCGAATCGCATCCTGCGCAATGTCCTTTCTTCTTCCAGACAGACCGGTACAACAGATAGAGCGTTCCTGCAATGATCAACCCCATCCACACAATATCTGAGAATCCCATATTAACCTCCTATTCCCAGGAGCGTCCCCCCCTGGTAAATGACGAACGCCATAAGCCATGCAAGGGCCATTTGATAAGCAAATGAAATACCGAACCACTTCCAGGTGCCGAACTCCTGCCGCATGGCGATGGCAACCACCACGCACGGCATATAGAGGAGGACGAACACGATGAAGGCATAAGCGCTTAACGGCGTGAAGGTGGTCCGGAGCACGGACTTGAGCCCCGACCGCTTCTCGTCCTCTTTGGTGGAAAGACTCGAAATCCCGAAGGTCGAGAAGACATTCTCTGCCGAATTTCTGAGGGCTGTTGTAAAAGAAGTTCCGATCTCAATTAGATCGGCGGTGAACGCCGGCTTTACCGCGCTCTGTTCTTCCCCCGTCTTTTTGACATAGATCTCGCCCATGGTTCCCACGACAATTTCCTTGGCGATCACACCGGCCATGAGCGATGATGCCGCCTCCCAGCTCCCAAAACCGAGGGGCTTAAGCACCGGGGCAACAACCTGGCCCACTTGTCCTAAGTATGAATCTTTCTTACTTTCGACGCCCCAGGGGAGATTCAAAAGGAACCATACCAATATTGAAACAGCAAGGATATACGTCCCCGCCTTGATAAGGAAGTGTTTTCCCTTTTCCCAGGTATGGATCATGAGGCTCTTAAAGGACGGCAGCCGGTAAGGAGGCAATTCCATGATGAACATGGGCGCTTCTCCCTTGAATAAGGTCCTTTTGAAAATCAAACCCATGACAATCGCCAGGGCTATCCCCATGACATATAAAGACCACAATACCGTGCCTGCATAGGCCGGAAAAAACGCGCCGATAAAGACCACATACACAGGCAGCCGAGCGCCGCAGGACATGAGGGGGATGAGCAGGGCCGTGAGGGCCTTGTCTCTCTGGTTCTCCAGAGTGCGCGTTGCATATATGGCCGGGACATTGCAGCCGAAGCCGAGAAGCATGGGAATGAACGACTTCCCGTGGAGCCCGATGGAATGCATGGCCCTGTCCATGACAAAAGCCGCGCGAGCCATATAACCGCTTCCCTCAAGGAACGTGATAAAGAACATCATGGCGAATATGACAGGCACAAACACGAGCACGGAGCCCACTCCCGCGATAACGCCGTCGGTAACAAGGGAGGACATCCATGCAGGGGCATGGATAAGTCCCACGAGAGCCTCGGCCCATCTCTTGAAAGGCCCGAAGGTCAAGGCGTTCATCCAATCCCCAAGGGGCTTTGAGACATCGAAGGTCAGCTTGAACATGAACCACATGGCCGCAAGGAATAACGGGATGCCAAGGAACCTGTTCAGGGCTATCCGGTCGATCTTTTCAGTCAGATCCGTCTTCCTCAGTTCGGGTCTTTTCAGGACCTCGCGAGTGAGCCCGGCAGCCTGCGCATACCGCGCATCAGCCATAATGGATTCCATGTCTTCTTCGTGCGCCTTTTTAAGATGGCGAACGGCATCTTCTATCAGCAACACATCACCGCTGATCTTCAATTCACTCTGTACATGCTCGTCTTCCTCCATAAATTTGAAGGCGAGCCACCTGAGCGGGTATTTCTCCGCAAGGGATGGATAGCTGTCTTTTAACTGTTTCTCAACAGCACTGACTGCGGATTCGATGTCTTCACCATAGTTCAATTTCTTCGGATGATGGGAAGAGGGGTCGTCTACAAGCTTTACAACGGCCTTCAGCAGGTCATGCAAGCCCGCTTTCCTGGTCGCTATGGTCGGGACTATCTTTACCCCGAGCATCTCCTCCATCATGTTCGAATCTATTGTATAGCCCTTCTTCTCCGCCTCGTCATACATATTCAGGGCCATGATGACGGGAATGTCCAGCTCCAGAAGCTGGACCGTAAGATAGAGGTTTCTTTCGAGGTTTGTGGCATCCATGACATCGATAATCACGTCCGGCATTTCATGAACGAGATAGTCCCTCGTGATGATCTCTTCCTGCGTGTACGGGCTGAGGCTGTAGGTGCCGGGCAGATCAACCAGTTTGATCAATTTCACTTCGTATTCAAACAACGCCTCTTTCTTCTCTACCGTAACTCCCGGCCAGTTGCCCACATGGAGCCTCGTCCCCGCAATTGCATTGATAAGGGTGGATTTTCCCGAATTGGGATTGCCCGCAACAGCAACGGTGATGGTCCTTTTTTCTTCGCTCAGGCTGGCGGCCGCAGGCCGCACCGGGTCTCTCATAACTTCTGATATTGACTCCGCGCTCATTTTGCCACCTCCACTGATATGCCTTCAGCCTCTTTTTTTCTGAGGGATAGATTGTAATGCTTGATCGTCACCTCGATGGGGTCGCCCAGGGGCGCTACTTTTTCAACTTTCACATCCTCGCCCACGAGCACCCCCATGTCCATCAGCCTTCTTTTCAGGGGCCCTAGGGCGCCTATCTTTGTTATTGTTCCTCTTTCACCCGGTTTAAGCATTGATAGATTCATATTTCGTTCCTCCTGACCAATATCTTCATTGCCATGCCGCGTCCGACGGCAATCCTCGATTCGTCTACTTTTAACAGAAGAGGGCCGCGCCCCTCATTGGTGAGCATTTCTATCCTCTTTCCGATGCGGATGCCCATGCCTTCGATCCTGCACTGTTCATCTCTGTGTTTGTTTTTACTGCATTCACAGGGTTCAGATTCTTTCCGTTCTCTTATCCCCATAATTTCAGCCTGCTCTCCACTCGCCAGAAGCCCAAGGGGTAACATATCACGACCTCCTAATATTTCCATGTTATTCCTGCGGGGATTGCATAATCGGTCCCATGATTATTAAATCCCTTCTTAATGCCAATATCGAAGTCCAGATTCTCCGAGATTGAATAGATGATGCCGCCAGTTGCTCCTCCCTTTATGATATTGCAAGTCATTTGCAACAACATGCCCAAGAAAAGACGCCGGACCTACCGGCGTCCCGTCTGCAAACCCCTTATTATGACACGCTACTCTTCTATTCGCCCTGTTTCCGCTGACACTTGGAGCACAGGCCGTATATTTCTAACTTGTGATTCCGCACCTTGAAGCCTTTCTTCTTCGCCACGTCCAGCTGCAGTGCCTCGATCTTATCATTTTCAAACTCACTGATCTCGCCGCACCGGGTACAGATCAGGTGATCGTGATGGTCGTCAGCGCTGTTGTATTCATAGCGGGTGAATCCGTCGTCAAAACGATTTTCCTTGGCAAGGCCGGCCTCGGACAGCAGTTTCAGGGTCCGGTATACCGTGGCATAGCTGATGCCGGTATGCGCTTTCCTGACCCGCTCGTGCAGCTCTTCTGCGCTCAGATGCCTCCCTGCCGCCATGAACAGCTTGAGGATGGCGTCCCGCTGGCTTGTGGACCTGAGCCCCTTAGCAGACAGATATTCAGATAGATTTATATTGGCCGGTTTTTGCATGATGATATTGCAAGTCATTTGCAACAAGCAGATAATACCACCCCGGCCGGATGCTGTCAATACCTTTTATTTCATCGCTCTATTCCCCCGTACCACTCCGAATGTTCCTTATGCCTCTCCCAATTCTCGATGTAGCCTGTCACCCCCGGTTTGAACCGGACCCGCTTTATCAGATTTGATGGACCCACCTGAAGTTGTCTGTTTTTGATTTTAAGAAGAGATTTACGACGGTTTACGGACCCGGCGAGACTTATTTATCGTGAGCGTATATGAACGTTCGGCGAGTGACGGGGGCGTGAAGGAGCAGGCGAGCCATTCTGATGGGGATAAGAGCCAGGAGCTGTTGCCGGAGCGGAGTTTATCTTATGCGGTGGGTTTCTTTGTCTTGGCGTTCAGCTTCTTCGATTCGTGCATGCTCCAGCTCGGTCCCTTGATGTTGATGATGACGGAGTGATGCACCATGCGGTCCACGATGGCGGTGGTGACGACGGGATCGCCGAGGTAATCGCCCAGCTCTCTAACAGGCCGTTGAAAAAGGCCGTTGTTTAAGAAAAATTCCTCGCCCTTTTGAAATTTGAAAGCGGTTGAGGTTGGTGATTCGCGGTACTGTTTGGTTATTATCGATCTTTGTCATTATTTGTCAGCATTGTCCGGTTAGCAAATTGCATTCAAAGGAGACAATAAAAAAGCATAATATCCTATCGTTCGGTCGCTATTAACTTGACATTTAGCAAAACGTGCACAGAAAAAATTTTC
>JAJXTW010000112.1 GCA_021783455.1 Nitrospirota bacterium
AACGCTGCAAACTGCCTTGTATCATACACTTGGCAACTTGCCGGAACCGAAAACCGTCCACAGATTCTGCTGAAGAACCTTTAATCAATAGAAGACGTCGGCTTGATACCAAGTTGCCAAAAAAGTAAAGTTCGCGCCCACACTTGACTCGGCCTGGAATGTGGTTTATTATAGCTATAGATGTCCACATTGCAAGGAGGGGGCTATGAGAACCATACAGATGACCTTAGATGATGACTTAGTTGCAACAGTTGACCAGGTTGTCAAAAAGCTAAAAACAACCCGGTCCGCTTTTGCGCGCAAGGCATTAAGGAATGCCATCAAACAGGTCAATGTCGACCAGCTCGAGAAAAAGCACAAAAAAGGATACGGGCAGCACCCTGCCGACAAAACGGAATTTAGCGTCTGGGAATCAGAGCAAGAATGGGGCGATTTATGAAGCGGGGCGAGGTGCGATGGTATAAGTTTAAACATCCCGATAAAAAACGTCCGGTAGTCATCTTAACAAGGAATTCTATCTTGGAATACCTGGGTGAAGTTGCTATTGCGCCTGTAACCTCAACAATAAGAGATATTCCCAGTGAAGTGCTTTTGTCCCGCCTGGATGGCATGCGCAATGATTGCGCAATTAATTGTGACCACATTCAAACGGTGTCAAAATCAAACGTCGGATCGATGATTACCTCCTTATCTAAAGAAAAGCTAAGCGAAGTTCGTAACGCTATCAATTTTGCATTGAATCTCTAATTTTGCATAGCACGTAATATTCAGCAAATGGCTCGACACCTTCCGGGCTTCGACTGGGCGAGTCAGCCGCGTGTTTTCAATTTCTCTTTTTTTGCTTGCTGCTGTCTACCTGGATTAGGGGGTGCTCATGTCCGACAAAGGGCTTAAAAAAGCGGTTCTGATCGGCGCAGTGCTCGGCGGCCTCATCACGCTGGGCATCGCCGTGTCCATGGATTTATTTTTTGCCGACTCCCTTCAGGGGACCTGGCGCGACGCTGCGGCGAAGGACGTGACCAAGATGTTCGGACCAGCGTGCGGGCAAAACGTCTTTGCCGTGTACTTTGTCCTCATCATTGTGATGGGCTTCCTTGCGGGCTTCGGCGCGATGCTCGGCGCGGCTGCTGGGCTCATCATGAACCGGTTTTTTAAAGTGCTGCTCAAACTCTAGCAGACAACTGTGATAAGCTTGGTTCATACATAAAAAAAGTTGAAAGCTACTGCGAATGTCTGTCTCGCGCAAAGTCGCAAAGACGCGAAGAGAAACAACAACAGAGGTTTAAACCTGGGTGCGAAGTTCTTAAAGCAAATTCTCATTTTTTTGTTTTTTAGGACTACCCCTTCTTATGAGGTTCTTTCTTTGCGCCTTTGCGTCTTTGCGCGAAAACGGTTTTTATTTATGTGATGTCGTTTTTAATGCGAAAGAGTCTAGACTTCCGAAGGCAGGAAAAAAGAAGACGGATGAACTTCACTGTTCATCCGTCTTTCGTTTATCGGAACGTCGTTTTATTCGGCAGCAGAGGGAAGAAGGGGTTGCGCGAGCGCATGTCTTGCCGGACTTCCGAGAGCACCAGCTTCATGATGTGCGGCAGCTTGAGCTTCCAACCCTTGACGGGCCAGTCGAGCTCGTGCTTGCCGCATACGATATCGAGCGTATTCATGCTGAAGATCTCTTTGCGGAGTTCGTCGTCAATATGTTCGGGATCAATGATCTTGGCGCTCAGGACGGTCGCCCGTTCGAGATGATCTCGGATCTTAAGAGCAGTCTGCTTGCTGATGACCCCGTATTCCTCTTTGATCGCGAGGAGCTTCAACGCCCCATCATAGGTCGCCTTCACGATATCATCCCGCGTCATCCACTTTGTCTCGTAGTTCAGCGAGAATTTCCAGCTTGGCTGGAGCATAGCCTGCCGGTGTTCTTTCAGGGTCTTGGCAAAAAAACGGTACCCGTATTTCTCGGGGTTTTCAAAAATAACACTGCCGGGGTCGATAAAAGGCGCGAGCGGCGCGATCAGGGGAAGTACTTTGCCTTTGTTTTCTTTGGTGCCGAACTTCTCCAGGAGCTTGCCGCAGTAGGAAACCGTGTCCATGACCGAATGGTAGGTCTGGTTTGGCAGACCCACCATGAAGAAGAGGTCGACCCGTTTGCACCCGACCTCGATCAGCGTTTCGATCATTCCTTCGAGTGCAGCGTTGTCGTAATCCTTCCCAAAGGTCTTGCGCACGTTGATATCGTGGGATTCCGGCGATATTTCTACGTTGAACGTTTCGATACTGTCCGCCGCTTTTTTGAGAAAGTCGGTCGACGGCGGTCGGAAAAATTCTATGCAGATCTCGTTCTTGATTCTGTACTTCTTAACAGCATCGAGGAACCGGTCGCTGTACTCCCTGCCTGCCTGGAGCAGGTCTCCGAGCACGATCATGGGCGCGCCGGTGTAATCCGCAATCTTCCTGATGTCCTCGGCCATGAGCTCCGGCGAGCGGAAACAGGCGCGGGACCGTTCGCATACCGTCTTGAACGCTGAAAGCGACCCGCCGCAGGTGCCGCAGTTGTGGTTGCACCCCCGGACGGAGAAGATCGCGGTCACGGGGTAGCTGAGCCAGTACTTGAACGGTATGTATCCTGACGGGTCCCGGTACTTGATCGCCATCTTGAGAAGATGGGCGTAATCGAAGTCAACGTAATCGAGGTTCTCCGGCTTGTACGAGCGCTCGTTCTTCCTGACCCGGCCCTGTCCATCCCTCCACACGAGGTTCGGCACTTCTTCGAATCCCGAGCCCGATTTTATTGCCTCCATCAGCAGCCTGAGCGGCTCTTCCGTTGATTCGCCGCAGACGACGAAATCCACAAAGGGATAATCCCGCATGATCTCTTCGTGATAGTACGTTGCGCTGAGTCCGCCCAGGATGACCGGCTTGTCGGGATGATGTTTTTTGACCAGTTCCGCAAGGCTCAGGCTGCCGTCCACATGAGGGAGCCAGTGCAGGTCGATGCCGAAAGCCCTGGCGTCCAGGTCCTTGACGAATTGCTCGGCGTCAAAAAAACGGGAGCGGAGCATCCGGAGTGCCATGTTGATGATCCGCACGGAGATGCCGCGCTTGGTCAGGTAATTCGAAATTGTCAAAAACCCGATGGGATAGATCTCGAAGATCGACGAAGACGGCACCACGTCGCTCACCGGGCCGAAGAAGAGCGGCAAATCGCGGAAACGGAATACGCTCGGCGGATGGAGCAAAAGCAGGTCAGGCTTAGGCATGGACTGTTTGGTCTCCATAGATTTTTTTCGTATAACGCTCGGTAAGCTTCACGGTTATTTCCTCCATCGCCTGGTACATGGTTTCGGCATAGGCGCCCACCGCGTTGTTCAGGAGACCGAGGCGGAGCGACTTGCTCAATATTCTAGTTTCCTCGTTGTAGAGATGGAGGATGTCCGAAAGGCGCTCTTTAAACTGCGCCCCCGAGTAGGCATTTCTGACGGCATCAGCGAGCGAGGCTGTTTCCGGCCATTTCGCCAGAAGCGCGTAAACGGTCTTGGAGATGAGCCAGATGCGCTGGATCCGGATGTCGGCGAAATCGCTGTACCGCACGTGAAAGGAAAAGGAAGGGATCATGAGACTGCTGAGGAACGCCTTGTCAACCTGCTTGGTCCTCTCGAACATATCTTCCAGGTCCAGTTCGCAGCGAGGTTTTCCCGCGAGATATTCCTGCGCCGTTGTTTCGATGATGAGGCGGTCCTTATCCGCTTCTTTTTTCACATTCGCCTCGAGATAGGAGGAGAAAAAAGGGAGACCAATGAGCAGCAGCGACCGATGTCCGGCGCACCTCAGGCTCAAGCGGGAAAAACTCTCCATCAGGTCCTTGTCTTTCTTACACAGGATTGCAACCCTATCCACTTTTCACCGCCCTATACAGCGTTGCGATGCCGAAGGTCAGCGAGTCGACCCGTATGTTCTCGAAGCCGCATCCGTGGATCATGTTCTTGAATTCGTCGGGGGGATAGAAGGAATTAATGGAGCGGGGCAAATAGAGATAGGGCGCAGCGGCCTTGACGACCAGTTTGCCGATGACCGGCATGACCTTGAAGACATACCACTCGTAGAGAAAGCGGAACCAGCGATAGTTCGGCCGCGTCAGTTCGAGGCAGACGAATTTGCCTCCCGGCTTCAGGACCCGGTCGATCTCCTTGAGCGCCAACGCCGTATCAGGGATGTTGCGCATGCCGAAAGAGACCGTGACGGCATCGAAGGAGTTGTCGCGGAAAGGAAGCCGCTTGGTATCGGACAGGATGAAGGAGAGGTTCGCATGGCCTTCTCCCTTTTTCTGGCGTGCACGATCGAGCATCTCTTCGCAGAAGTCCGACCCGGTGACCGAACCCTGCGGGCCGACGTGGCGGGAGAGCAAAAAGGCAAGTTCGCCGGTCCCGCTGCAGACGTCGAGCACACGCTCGCCCGCGCGGATGCCCGAGCGCAGAATGGCCTCCCTGCGCCAGAGATGGTCAAATCCGAAGCTGAAACCGCTGCTCAGGAAATCGACGTAGGGCGCTACGGTCGTGAAAATATGCTTGATAAACAGGTCACGCTGTTCTAATGACATAATTAGTAGATGAACTGGCCCATCACGATCAGGATAAGCAGGAAAAAGCCGATCAGGACAATCGCGAAGCCGAAGAGTATGCCGGCATCGGTGATCCAGGTCTGCTGCGGCCCGGTCAGGTACTGTTCGAGGCGGTTTTCGTCCACAAGACGCCGGTACTCAAGGGGTCGATCGTGCTGCAGTTCATGGAGCGTGAGCCTCCCGGAGAAGATGACCGGATCCATGGGGAATTTTTCCGGTCGCAGGTGGGTGTTGAAATAATGGATGGTGAAGATGAAGCCGGCAGCGAGGAGCGCCTCATCGCTGTGGATGACCGTGGCGATGTTGAACGCCCAGCCGGGCATAAAGCGGCCGAAGAACTCGGGGAACCAGAGGAAGAGGCCCGACACCCCGATCATGCCCACGCCCCAGAACACGGCCCAGTAATCGAACTTTTCCCAATACGTAAAGCGGTCGAACTGCGGACGCGGCCCCATGCCGAAAAACCAGCGGAAACTGTGGTAGATGTCTTCGAGGTCTTTGAGCCACGGCACCATGGATTCGGGCCCGAGGATGTTGAACCGGAACTTCCGGACGATGGCGATGTCGTAGATCACGTAGCCGATGTGCGCGGCGAAATATCCGAAGGTAATGACGGCGCAGATGCGGTGGATGAGACCGGCTGCATAGTACCCGCCGAGAAACCTCATAAGCCACGCGGCCCAGGGGGCGTTTGCATATTTGAGCGGCATGCCGGACGCCACCAGCCCGATGAAGCTTACGGCCATGGCGACATGGAGCCAGCGATGATAGGCGTTGAACCGTTTTATCTCAGCCACGTTACTCGCCTCCCTTTTTGTTCATCCGCTCTTTGAGCGAGCGGTAAGCCCACAGGAACGTATGCGTGAAGAAAAATGCAAAGGTGCCGAGCAGCAGGACGGTCATGAACAGGAAGGTATAGTACAGCACCGGGTATTTCGCACGGTCCTTTTCCTCGGCATGGGCATAGAATTTGGTGAAGCCCGGCGTGGCAGCGGGATGGCATTTCTGACAGGTTTTCAGGATGTTTTTCCGTGAGAGCGTCGAATCGGGATCGTTGAGCATAAGAATGTCGTGGGCCCCGTGGCAGTCGGAACATTTTGCCACAGTGACATACCCCAGTTTCGTCACTTTGCCGTGATACGTCTTGCGGTATGTTTTTAACTCTTCGGAATGACAATCCCCGCACTGTTTGATCAGCGCCAGCTGCCATGCGTTGCTTGCCGTGGGCGGAGTCAGATGTTCCATATGACATTGGAAACAGGTCGGCGCTGCCGGGTTATTGTCTTCGAGCAGTTGTTTGCCGTGAATACTGTTTTTGTAGACCTCGAATTCCCGGGGATGACACTGGGAACAGAGGGTAGGGATCTTTTGTCTGTTAGTTGAGGACCGCGTGTCGGCGGAAGGATAGATGTAGTGTGAACCATGGCAGGTCTGGCAGGTCGGCAGTGTTGCATTCCCTACGGCAGTGACCCGGTTGTGCACGCTTAATTTGTATTGCTGGGCCTGTTCCTTGGGCGCGCCTTCCGTGCCGATAAAATGGCAAGCGCCGCAATTGACTTTCGAGACCTTCCCGTGGGGATATCCCGACACATCGAAATGGCATTTCGTGCAAGCCAGGTGGCCGTGTGCGGATTGCTCAAAAGCGGATTTATCCACGTACGGCTTCATGCCTTTCTGCCCATGACAATCATAACAGGAGTCCTTGGCAGCAGCGGGCGAAGCAAACAGGAAGCAGGAGAGCAGGAACACGAGGGTGAGGTCTTTCATGAGTGAGTGATTCATGAGTACATTCTAGCAAAGAATCACAGACTGTCAAGGTGGCCCAAATTTAGGCTACAATTAATTTATCATCGGATGAACATGCGATACTTTGCAACAGCAGGATGACCGAGAAGATCGATTGCAAAGGTTTTTTTAAAAGATTTCACCTTTTGAGAAAACAGGAGGAATATGAGCTGAGATAGATTTTTACGTTTATTCGCAACAACGCATTCTTAAATCCTGAAGCGAGAACGTGATGAAAACCAAACACAAAAAAGGCCCCGCTCCTCTTCCCGAAACACATGAGACGATCAGACAGGAGCTCATTGATGGACTTCTTCGCGGACCGTGCAGTGCGAGAGACCTCTCGGCAATCGCAAGGATACCGGAGCGCGACGTACCTTATCATCTCGAACACATTCAAAAGTCTCTCGCGACCTCCGGAGGGCGCTTGATCATCATGCCCGCGGAATGCAAAAAATGCGGATTTGTTTTTACAAAACGCGAAAAGCTGAAGCGGCCCGGGAAGTGCCCGGTCTGCAGCGGAGAATCGATCCAGGAGCCGCTTTTTACCATAGATCCCCGCGACAGCAGGTCAAAAAAGCAATGAATCCGAAATCATGGATATTTTGCTCCCGAGTTATCCTATTGACGGGGTGTTCCATTAGGTAAACAAGACATTGCAAAGGAATTTTACTAGCACTAAAGGGCGATTTATTTGCTAGAATGTAGTCATGGAAAATAATATCCTGCGCGAGATAATAGACGTAGAAAAAGAGATTCAGCAGTCTCTGGATCAGGCAAAAATCGCCTCGCGCGAGTGGCTTGATGCGCGCAAAAAGGAAATCGAAAAAGATCTCGTGAGACAGGAAAAAGATATCGCCCTGTCATTTCAGCAAGCCCGTGACGATGCCGCACGGGACGCGGAAAAAAAAGCATCTGAGCTTGTTGAACAGGAAAAAAAACAGATGGACAGGATTTCGCATACCGAGAACGACATTCTGGCCAGAATAGTGACCGGTCAAATCAACAAGATCCTTCCAGGATGACCTATGATCGTCAGGATGGCAAAAGTGGAGATTGTGGGGGCCAAGGGGCTGCTCCAGGATGTCCTCGTCTGCCTGCGTGAACTCGGTGTTTTCCAGATAGAACCGGCAACAATCGGTTTCCTCGAGGAAGGCCACGAGGAGGATGTTCGCGCCTTCATGCTCGACGAAAAAACAATGTTCGAGCGGGTCTTTCTCGAAGGGCTTCGTACGAAGGTCGTCGAGCTTTTATCTTTTCTCCCGGCGTTGCCGGTACGAAACAGTTATCTCGATCCCCGGCCGGTTATTGATACGATGCCGGCGATCGTGGAGCGGCATACTGCTACGGTCAAGGAACGCAATGAGCGCAAAGAGGAACTCACCAGGGAACTCTCGGAGCTCGAACGGTATGCCTTGTTTCTGGGCACCCTGGCCCCTCTTGTCGAAAGCGTCAAGGAAACGCCGGACCTTGATTTCATCGGCCTTACCATACGGGAGCCCGATATGGTGACCCGCCTCAAAGAAGCGCTTTCGCGCATCACCAACTGGAAATACGAACTGGTGACGCAGACCGCGAACGACGGCACGCTGGTGGGGCTCATCACGGTGGAGCGAGACCTCGCCGATCGCGTGAAAAAGACCTTGAGCGACGAGCAGGTCCCGGAGCTCACCTTTCCGCCGTCCTACAGCAACCTCACTTTTTCCGAAAAGGTCGCCTATGTGAAGAAAAAAATAGCGGAGGCGTCCACGGAACTTCGGGGAATCGACGCCGGACTGTCGCGGTTCGCCCAACGATGGACGCCGATCTACCGGAGTGTGCGGGAGTGGATCGACGACCGGTTGTCCGTGCTGTCCACGACCGCTGCGGCATTTGAAACGCGAATGTGCTTCTTCATCAACGGATGGATGAAGGCGGATGATGTAGCAAGGCTCAGGGAACGCCTGGCGCACGATTTTTCCGGGAGCATCGTCCTGGCGGAAAAGGCTTTGCGCGAAGAAGACCTGAGCAGGGTCCCGATCCTCCTGAAAAATCCTCCCTACTTCAAGCCTTTCGAGATCTTCACGAGCATGCTGCCGCTTCCGTCCTATACTTCCTATGACCCGACGCCGTTCATCGGCATTTTTTTCCCGGTCTTCTTCGGCATGATCCTGGGCGATGCGGGATACGGTCTTTTTCTCGGAACGCTTGCGTACTTCCTGATGCGAAAATTCAGACAG
>JAJXTW010000113.1 GCA_021783455.1 Nitrospirota bacterium
TCTGTTTTCCCCTTTCTTTCCCCTATAGGATTCATCCAACTTTAATCAAGAGAATTCCTTGATGCTCTGCATCGGGGTGCGTTTGCTGTCATTCCCGCAAGCGAAGCGCGTCGGGAATCCTTCTTCAGAAAGATTCCGGACAAGCCGGAATGACGACGTAGTTAATTTTAGATGCCCCGCAGCTCTGCTGCGGAGTAATTCATTTGATTTCAATGATGGCGTTTTTTTATGCATGCTTGCCATCCGCCGTGTATAAAGGTAGACTTATCACACCATACGGCAACCGGGTAGTAATCACCCATCACTCTCTGGGCGCATGGCCCCACTTCGTCGATATCACCTGGGTTTGGAGGGTCCGACAACGAGAAATTAAACGTGCAGACTCCCTTCTTATAATTCCAGGCATCTTGGACAGCATGGTGAAAATCGGGCGCAGGCAGCATGTTTCGGAAAGCCACTACCTTGGGATACTGCTCATCCCCCCATGGCAGCCAATTAACATTGGGCTGCCACCGCAGCCATTTGGGACGAACCAGGTCGTCCGAGATGACGATGGTATAATATTCCCCTTTAAGATCTATGTTAAAATCGGTTGCGCAATTAATTACCGAAAACGGCGACGCAAAGTCGGCGGTGCACAAGGCCCAAAACCGCAAGTCGACTGTCCGGAAATCCCGCGACGGCACCCAAATGGGCGAACCGTTAAATGTATCGGGGAAACCAGGAGCTTTGCCATGTATGACAATGATGCGCCCGGGTTGGTAGTCGTTCCCGGGCAACATCATCATGTATTTGTTGTCCGGATTAGGCCATAGGATCGGCGGCGGGTTTAACGGCGGTGCAAACCACAGCCGATCTGAAGACGGCGTCCCCTCATTGATGCTCAGATCTAGCGCCGGTGGAAAGAGGAATTGGACAAATTTACTCAGATCAAACCATTTATTGACCGGCGAGCAGGCCTCCAACTGCCGACTGGCGCCGGTTCGGTCCGTCACTGTTATGGTGGGCAGCGGCACCCCGCCCATCAGACTTTGACCGCTCAGGTCTGGATCGGCGTCCGCCACGTACATTCGCAGGAGTACCCAAACAAGGTCGGAGGAAACCCCGATTGTATTCCCCGAACTCGGGCCGGTGCGCGAGACTACGACCGTGTATGTGCCGTTGCGACCGCCCGGTTGGACGAACGGGTTGATGCTGCCCGGATCAGGGGCGATTTGGGCATCGTAAAGATTCCCTGGGGGGATGACGAAACCCTGATTTGTATTATTTATTGCGTCGTAATCTATAGTCTCGTAAGCGGAGAAAGAAAAATACCGGATATCGGGATAGGTGCCCTTGAATGTCATTGTTTCGTACTGCGTATCAAAGGGCATGACCCAATACCGCGCAGAATTGTCAGGGAACTGGAAGTTGGCGACCCCCTCGGGCGACATTAAAATAGGCCACGCACAGTTGCGATAATTGAAATTGTCGGCGCAGGCGACATGGGGATTAGTTAGAAACGCTAAAACCATGAGACCGGCGAGAATACCCGCTCGGAACATCTTCATTGTTGTCCTCCTCGTATAACGTATTTGGATCTTGGAGACTATCAGTATTATTTTGTGGATATTAATGTCAATCCCCCTCTTTAATTTTAAGAAATCCGCCAGACGCACTTCTTTGCGCCCCCTTGCCAGCTGGCGCCTAGCGCCGCGGCGAGGGGTTTCCCTCTGCTGTGCTATTTGGGATTTCCATGTACTAAATAGATAATCCCATGATCTTCCAGGTTCTTGCCTACGAACTCAATGGTGGCATTTATCTCTGCCAAGTAATCATCGCATATGCCCATAGACTGAAAAATGGCCGCTTTGACGATTCTGACAGCTTCCGCTTCAGGAACGGGAAGCGCATGGCCCAAGAATTCGGGGAGTATCGATACAAGCTGTTCGGCCAACAGTTGCGCGGCAGCCGGTTCGGATTGGGAGATGGCCTGTCCCAAAAAGATCATGTCCTTCCTGTGCCCTTCCTCGGTAGCTGTTAAAACGGAGGCTGCGGTCGATAGATCGCCGCCAAAGCAGTAGTCCGCGTAATCCGCTGCATAGGCCTTTATGAGCAGGGCGCGAAACCTCTTGGTCTCATTTCGGGCCGATGTGGCCAACCTCCGTCCGAGCAAAGGATCCACTTCGTTGCCAAGTCTGATGTCTACCGCATCTTCCGTGATCACATGGGCGATCAACAGCGCCTCGTCCGGGCTCATTCCGAGACCGGCGAAGACATCGCCGAACGTCTGCTGAGGGCTGGCAGGGTCTAACGGAGCGTTCAGTAGTAACTTTGCCTTCGTGATGATATAACCTTCGTTTTCGTACCCGGGCCTGAGACCGGAGATATGGGCGGTGTAATCGGCTCCCCATTGCTGATTGTGGCTGACAAACCCATAGGCAAGTGCGTCTTCGGAGTTTGTCTCCGCAGCGTTCCAGACTTTCATGAAAGTCTCGGAATACGTTCCCTGGGTCTGATCTGCTATCCATCCGGGGCAAAGAGCCGGATCGAAGACAAAGTTGTACAGATCAGGAGCGACGCTTCCCCACATTTCGTTCAGATTATCATAGCCCACGCGTGCGTTCAGCCTGTCGGCAATATAAGCATGGGTGGCCTGATTCCAGGAAAACGCAGTTACAGGAATCATGACAAATAAGAGACAAATCAACCCCAATGTCAGAAAAGCTTTCTTGGTGATCTGTCTTTTCATTTTAGTAGTCCCCCTTAGTTCTCTGTCTCCACCCCTGACCATCAAGGCCGCGGCGAAAACTTGATTACACGGTCATAAAGAATCTCCGGCATCGCTGGCCCGACCTTGGTCGCAGGCTCAAGATAGGTGCGGATGCCGATGCCGAGAAGCGTGCTGGCATCGATCGTCAGACGCGAGCAGTTGTCGGGAGCCTTCAGCGGCAGACAATTGGGTTCGCCTTTCCCGCAGCTCCGTGACACCTTATACGCGAACATCAGGTCCGCCGCCGGATCGTCCGGGAGGTACTGCGTGGCGGTGTTCGGAAAGTCACTGTCGTCGAGAGAGCCTATCGATAGCTTTGCCGTCTCGCTGGCATAGACATTGATGTTCATGTAGGTTGCCTTGCCGATGGCGACGTGGTTCGGGCCATATATTACGAGGAACTCCCCATCTCCCAGCCGGATCTCTTCTTCCGTGCCCATTTCAGGCGCGTACCCGGCAGAGACGTAAAAGCAATCCCGGCCGTCTCCATAGGGGTTAGCACCGCGCTGGATATAGTCATACCCCTCGTACAAGGTGGGGCTGACCATGATATCCTTGGCATCCATCCCGGGATTGGCTTCGATGATGTTCTTGCGGAGTTCGGCCAGCTTGTTCATCAGGTACATCTCGGTCTCTCCCGTTCCCCGGATGCGCAGAGGCGGCGCGGGAAATGGATTCGCAGTTGCCGGGGTGCCCGGCGTCACGCGGAAAACGCTGAGGGGCGGATTCTTCATGTAGGCGTCGCCGGCCGCGGGATCGTCCCATATCGCAGCGCGCGGAATAATTCTCAGTTCGTCGTCGGCATCTCCGTAGCCGAGGTTCAGCATCGACGCCGGGAACACGAGCGTGTTGATGATCGCTGCCGGATAACCGGCACGGCGCAGCGCCGCACGAACGCGCGCTTCCGTCCCCTGGTCCGGGGTGAAGATCAGCACCACGGGGGCATTAAAGGGCGTATTGCCAATGGTTTTGATCGTGGCGTTATTCACGGAATCGCCCAAAGTAGCCAGGATCTGCCTTCTTCCGTCGGGGTACACCTTCGAGGAGAGAAATGGCGTGTAGCTGAAGTATCTGGCGGGGGGAGGCGTCAGGCCGATGACGACGACCGCCTCATCCTGCCGCATCTGAAAGACAGCATTCGCTTGATCTTTCTCCTGCGCCGATTTAGGGACTTCGAACTGAAGATACGATTGGTTGTTGAAATACCAGGCATTGTCGACCCCCGGCGTGTAAGCGCACCACTCTGCCACCAGGTTCCAAACGTCGACCTTGCCGGTGCTCACATCAAATCCGTCTTGCTCGAGCGCTTTTTGGAACCTGTCCAGGGCGTTGGGGTTTAGAGGGTCCTGCACTGCTCCTTGAGCGAATGCGCACGGTACCAGCAGTAACACAGACATGATTGCGGATAGCAGTATTTTTGTCTTCATATCGCTTCCTCCTTCTAGCTACTCACGTTCACCTCAAATACAAGGGCATCAGCGTGAAAACGCCCTCCAGCCTGTCGGCAACATCACGCAACTCCTGCCAATCCCATAACGACTCGCTCCAGATGAACGGTTTTCCATTTACATGGGGTGTGCCATACAGCATCCAGAAACCCGTAAAAGGAGACTCAGTATCGAGGATGCCTGTATGAGCATTTCTGCCCATCCCCCCCAAATAAAAAAAGCCGAACTGCCGGAATGGTTCCTTCGGCAGCTCGGCCGTCTTATTGTAAGACCCGCCGCTTTCCGTACCCTTTTCACAAAGGATTTGGCCTTGTCGTGATTACCAGTATTCTATTTCTTTTGTACCGCTAAACAATAGGTGTGTCAAGTTATAACTTTAAATGTGCGCTAGCGACCTCAAAAGTTGTTTTCAGGTGAATAGCAGCAAGACCTCCGCAGAAAGTTGCAGTAAAGGTGAGCCAAAAAATTCTGTGGGCGTACAAGTAGAAGAAGTTGCAAGGCTAAACATCTTACAGGGTTGTCTCTGCAAGGAACAAGACCTGACCCCTTTTCCCGTGGATGCTGTTCAATCCACTCGTCGACAGTGTACCTGAGCAGCTTCATAATTTCCTGTTTAGCCGCTAAGTTGCCGTGTTGAGCGATTCTTACCAGAGCAATGCTGATGATATCGCGGGTCTGCCTGTCGTTCGCATCTGCGGGAGAGAGAAACGTATAAAGTTTATCGCGGTATTTTTTCAGGATGATCTCAACGCCCTTTTTGTCCCTGAAACCTTCTGGAAGTCTGCCCCTGCGTGACGGCTTCCATCTTCGCTGCAGTTTGCGGTCTAAAGCGCGCGTGAATCTATCCCAATCTACACCGCCGCTTTCAGCTCGAACGTTTTTCTGAATGAAACTATACACGTCCGGCGCATGATGTCTTATCCAGGAACTGCCAAATGTATTGGGCCGTAGCGCCCTGAGAAGCTTGTTTATTGCCCTAACTGCGGTGGCAAAATTCATGGAATAAGCAATAATATCCTATCTTCCTAACTTGAACAGCAAAAAATTATAACGATCTTTTCGATGTCGATTCAAATCGATAATTCTGAGGCAATCGATTAAATAGGGGAGAGCTTCATCGCATTTGCTCACAGTACCCCTCGCTTAGTGATATTCTGATCAACATGCCGGTTACGAACGGAAATTGTCATGGCGCACGTCCTATTCTATTCATGACCGCTGACCCTCCGTAATGTCCTGCCTCTTGTAAATATTATGCAAAGATTCTAATATTAAAGGACAATTTTTTATGGGGATATGAGTCCGACACCTGAAGACAAAGCACGGGAAGCAATCGATGGCATGCTTGAAAAGGCGGGTTGGCATGTCTGCGATTTCAAAGATGCAAATATACATGCAGCTCGTGGGGTTGTCATCCGGAATTATCCGCTGAGTAAAGGCCATGGTTTTGCCGATTACCTCTTTTATATCGACGGAAAAGCCGCAGGTGTAATCGAAGCAAAAAAGGCCGGCACAACATTAACCGGCGTCGAGATTCAGTCGGACAAATACAAGCATGGTTTCCCGGAGATATTTCCGGCTTGGTATCGGCCTCTCCCCTTTTGTTATCAGTCGACCGGCGTGGAGACCCGGTTCACGAACGGGCTCGATTCCGATGCGTGCTCCCGCAATGTCTTTTCTTTTCATAAACCCGACACGCTGGAAGCCTGGCTGAACGACGACGTGGGGGCGGATGACCATTCGCCCTTGATTGAGAAGGCGGCTGACTATCAGGCCGTTTTTAATCAACCCTTGACCTTGCGTTCACGACTGCGTCAGATGCCGCCCTTAAAAGAAGAAGGCCTTTGGCCTGCTCAGATCGGGGCGATCAGGAACCTCGAAAGGTCTTTGGCAGAAAACCGGCCTCGTGCCTTAATCCAGATGGCTACGGGAAGCGGCAAGACCTTCACTGCGGTGAGCGCGATTTACCGCATGATCAAGTATGGCGGCGCAGGAAGGGTGCTTTTCCTTGTTGACCGGGCAAACCTCGGCCGCCAGACTCTCAAGGAATTTCAGCAGTATGCTTCGCCATACAGTCCATACAAGTTTACCGAAGAATACATAGTCCAGCAGCTGCAATCGAACAAGATAGACCAGACCGCCCGCGTCTGCATCTCGACGATCCAGCGGCTCTATTCGATCCTCAGGGGTGAGGAGATCAGCGAGGAGCTTGAAGAAGAATCCCTCTTCGATCATTCTGACCTCTTTAAAGAGCCGATGCCTGTTGAATATAATCCGGCTGTCCCGATAGAGACCTTCGACGTGATCATCACCGATGAATGCCACCGCTCGATCTATGGCCTCTGGAGGCAGGTGCTGGACTATTTCGATGCCTTTCTTGTCGGCCTAACCGCAACGCCGAACAAACAGACCTTCGGCTTCTTCAATCAGAACCTCGTCATGGAATACCCTCACGAGCAGGCGGTTGCCGACGGTGTCAACGTCAACTATGATGTTTACCAGATACGGACCAAAATCACCCAGCAGGGCTCGAAAGTAGACGCCGGCTACTATGTGGATAAGCGTGACCGCGAGACCCGCGCGGTGCGCTGGGAGCAGTTAGACGAAGAGCTGACCTATGGAGCGAACCAGCTCGATGCCGATGTGGTTGCACTTGATCAGATACGAACTGTCGTGAAGACATTTCGCGACAAGCTCTTTACCGACATATTCCCGGGCCGTAAGGACGTACCCAAGACTCTTATCTTCGCAAAGGACGACTCCCACGCTGAAGACATCGTCAAGATCGTAAGGGAAGAGTTCGGTAAGGGCAATGACTTCTGCCAGAAGATCACCTATAAGACAACCGGCGTATCTCCGGAGGCCCTGATAGCTTCATTTAGAAACAGCTACTTCCCGAGGATCGCCGTAACTGTGGACATGATCGCCACGGGCACGGACATAAAGCCTCTCGAAATCGTCTTCTTCATGCGCACAATAAAGTCCCGTACCTATTTCGAGCAGATGAAAGGCCGCGGCGTGCGGGTAATCAATCCAAACGACCTCCAGTCTGTCACTCCGGATGCGAAAGAGAAAGATCATTTCGTGATTGTCGATGCCGTCGGCGTCTGTGAACAGGACAAGACAGACTCGCGGCCGATGGAAAAGAAGCGTTCGTTTTCTTTGGAGCAGCTCCTCCAGGCTGTTGCCCTGGGGAATACGGAGCCTGAAGTTATCTCTTCCATCGCTGCGCGATTCGCTCGTCTGGAAAAGAGGATTGCACCTGCAGAGAAGGTAGAGGTGCAGAAGCTGGCCGGCGGCAAGAGCCTCAAGGAACTCACAGGCGATCTTGTTCAGGCGATCGATCCCGACAGGCATGTGGAGCAGGCGAAGAAGGATAATCCGGGCGTTGCCGAACCTTCGACTGAGCAGATCAAAAAAGCTGCGACAAAAATTATACAAACATCCGTAAAGCCCCTTCACACGCCGGAGCTTCGGAAGAGGTTGGTCGAGCTTTACAAAACTGCCGAGCAGACGATTGATGTCGTCAGCAAGGATGAAGTCCTTGTATCAGGCTTCAGCGCCGAAGCCCTTGAGAACGCGAAGAAGACGGTCACTTCCTTTGAACAATTCATAAAGGACCATAAGGACGAAATAACCGCCTTGCAGATACTTTACAGCAGGCCTTACAAGGCGAGGCTTCGTTTTGAAGAGATCAAGGCACTTGCCCAGCTTATCGAGAAGCCGCCTTATTTATGGAAGATAGATCGCCTCTGGGAGGCTTATGCCGCTTTGGAGAAATCGAAAGTCAAAGGCGCAAGCGCCCCGCATATTTTGACGGACTTGGTTTCCCTTGTTCGATTTGCCATTCATCAGGACAATGAACTTGTGCCGTTTCCTGAGAAGGTAAATGTTAACTTCAATGCGTGGATGACCCAGCAAGAGATAAACCGTAGGGGCATGGGTCTCCCTGCCCTGACTGGCGAACAGCACCGCTGGCTCGAAATGATCCGCGACCACATCGCCGCGAACCTAAGCATCGATGCCGGCGATTTCGATTATGCGCCGTTTGCGCAACAGGGCGGGCTGGGGAAGGTTCATCAGGTTTTTGGGGATGAGTTAAATAAGATAATGGAAGAACTCAATGGGGTGCTGGCGGCGTGAGACGATTTCCCTTGCCTAGCCACAATAAATAGTATATATTTATAATATAGACTTAAAGAGGTGACCAATGAAAACAGCGAAGCTTTTTCAGAACGGACAAAGTCAGGCCGTCCGCCTGCCTAAGGAGTTCCGATTTGATGACGACTATGTGTTTATCAAAAAGTCCGGCAATGTCGTTATGCTGATCCCCGCAAAAGACTCATGGGAGCCGCTGATTAAGAGCCTGGATAAGTTCTCT
>JAJXTW010000005.1 GCA_021783455.1 Nitrospirota bacterium
CTGGTCGGCATATGCATATAACTGAGCGTCATGGGTTTCTGTCTCGATTTGCTGAAACTGCTTGATTGCAGTCCATGAAATAGCAAGGCAGATGCCAGAATATTCCGGAATATTGATGCGTGGATAATCAATGAGATAGTCAAGAAGCAGGGTAAGGAACGGCTTGAACAAGATCATTTTGAACGGTTCATTTTGAATGTGCGATTATTTTGGATGTAAAGCATGGGGGAGTGAATGAAGGGGAACGCGGGGACTGAAAGGCGACGCGGTGATCCGTAAGCCTGGGGAGAAGTAGAAGAAGGACTGAGCACCGAGCAACTGGACTACTCATACTTCAGCACTTGTCCCTCAGTCCCCGGTTCATGCCTCAATCCGAGCTTTTCAGCTTGCGTTTGAGCGTGGACAGGGAGATGCCGAGGGCTTTGGCGGTCTGCGTGTAATTGCCGGAACATCTGCCCAGAACGAATTGGATGTGGCGCATCTCTACTTCGTCGAGGGGCAGGATGGGCGCCCCCGGTTCGGCGTTTTCCGCTGCAAGAGCCGCGAGCGCCGTTTTCCGGGTCGTCTGGCCAAGCAGTTCCGAGGGCCTGAATTCGCTGCCGCGCTGGAGCAGGTATGCCCGTTCGAGAATATTCTTCAGCTCCCGGACGTTGCCGGGCCAGTCGTAGCGCGCCAGGTTGTCGAGCTCGGCGTCCGACAGCTCGACCTCGTGTCCGTCGGCGAGCGCTTTGAGCAAATGCCTGCAGAGCATCGGGATGTCGGAACGGCGCTCCCGGAGCGGCGGGATGTGCATCCGGATGACGCTCAGGCGGTAGTAGAGGTCCTTTCGGAAGGTCTGACCCAGAAAATCCTCGAGATTTATGCCGGTTGCCGCGATGATCCGGACGTTAACGGGGCGGACCGACTCGCTGCCGAGCCTTCTGAGGTTTTTCTCTTCGATGGCGGACAGGAGCTTTGCCTGCAAATGAATGGGCATTTCTCCGATTTCGTCGAGAAAAAGGGTCCCGCCTTCGGCCATTTCAAACAAGCCTTTTCGCGCGGCCGCGGCGCCGGTAAAGGCGCCTTTCTCGTACCCGAAGAGTTCCGCTTCGATGAGGTTCTCGGGCAGCGACGCGCAGTTGATGCTGATGAACGGCGCCTTGAGCGCGCGGCCCTTGTAATGGATCGCTTTTGCCACGAGGGTCTTTCCCGCGCCGGTCTCGCCGGTAATGAGCACCGGCGAATCGGTGGTGGCGGCCAGGTCCACCATCTTCATGGTTTCCGCGAGGCCTTCCCCGCCGATGACGACGGTCTGCTCGCTTTCCCGGGTGCGCTGGTAATCCTGGATCTGCTCCACGTTTTCCAGCTCCAGGGTGCGGAAGGCCTGGCGCACGGCGAGGCTCAGCTCTTCCAGGTCGTAGGGCTTCGACAGATAATCGGAGGCGCCGGACCGGATCGCCTTCACGGCGTTTTCGAAGCTGGGAAACGCGGTGGAGAAGATGATCTTGGCCTGGTCGTTGCTCTTCAGGATGGCGGCGCAGAGCGTGTGCCCCTCGGCGTCGGGGAGCTGCTGGTCCAGAAGCACGACGTCGATCTTTCTCTGTTGACAGGCGGCGAGTCCGTCCATCGCGCTGTTGGCGACCATCACCTCCACGGCGTCGCTGGACAGGTAGTCCCGGACGGTGTTCGCAAATACCCTGTCGTCGTCGATGACAAGAAACGTTTTCTTCATGGGATTACCGTTGGCCATGCTTTCCCTCCGGAAGCGAAATGATTACTCGGGTCCACTCGTCCTTCCTGCTCTCCACCTCGATCGTGCCGTTCATTCTGACAAGCATTTTCCTGACGATCACAAGTCCGAGTCCGGTGCCCTTTGCTTTGGTCGTGTAAAAGGGCTTGAACAGGTCCTTCATTCTGTCCTCGGGGATCCCGCATCCATTGTCATCCACCTCGATTCGGACCGTGCCTCCTGACTTGAACACGCCCAGGGTCACCGTCGGGTTTTCCCGTCCGTTCACCGCATCCGAAGCGTTTGTCAGGAGGTTCAACAGCACCTGCTGGAGCGCGCGGGGGTCGGCGTACACGCTTTCTGCGCGCGGGTCCAGCAGGAAATCGAGCACGATTTTTTTTCTCGAAAAATCTTCCCTGACGAGCGGCAGGAACTGCTCCATGAACGACGCAACGCGCAGGTCCTGCGGCTCCTGGGTCTCGTACATATTGTAGGATTTGAGAGAGTTCAGCAAAAATTCTATTCGCGCTATCTGGCCGATGATCCGGTCGATATAGTCCGTGACGGCTTCCGGGGACAGCGAGGGCAACTTGGCCTTGAGGAGGCCCAGGATCATGTTGATGGAGTTGATGGGATTGCCGATCTCGTGCCGCACGCCGGAAAAGATGTAGCCGATGCCGTCCATGGTCGAGACCGACTCGGCGATCGATTCCAGTCTCAGCTTTTCCGTCACGTCCCGTTTGAGAGAAACATAATTCATGATTTCTCCGGACGGCCCCCGCACCGGGGAGTAGGTGCAGTCTTCGTAGTACAGCGTCCCGTCCTTCTTCTTGTTGATCAGCTGTCCGCGCCAGACGCCGTCGCGCGCGAGCGTTTCCCTGAGCTTCCGGTAGAACTCTTCGTCGTGCTTGCCGCTGTCGAGGAGGTGGAGCGTCCTGCCCAATGCCTCTTCTTTTGCATACCCGGTAATCTGTTCGAATGCGGAGTTGACGTATTCAATTTTTCCGGACGCGGGATCGGTGATGACGACCGCCTCGGCCGTGGATTCCAGGGCGGACACGAGGCGCATCTGCTCATCTTCAATATTGAACCGGTACAGCGCCTCGCCGATAATGAGCGCTATGCGCTCCAGGAACTCGACCACGCCCGGGGGGAACATGCCCTCACGCAGGTCGGCGAGATGGATTGCGCCGAGGACCTTTTTGCGGTAGCGGATGGGGACCACTGCGAGAGACCGGTAGCCGCTCCGCTGGCAGGCCCCGCGGAACTGCTTCCGCTTTTCCTCGGTCAGTGCGGAGAGGAATGCCACCGAGTCGTTGTAATAGAGCGAACCGTCGGGGGTCCGGGAGGAGGCGTCCACGGCATCCAGTTGGCCCGCTACGACGCGGATGCAGGCGCAGCGGTCCCGGGAAAGCGAGAGCGCGTGTTCCGACTGGACAAAGTCGTCGTCAAATCCCTCGCAGGCCACATAAGGGATGTTTCCATTGCGGTCCGCAATGCGCACGCCCACGCTGCTGCAGCGGCTCCAGGAACGAATGATCTCGATGGCCGAGTCAAGATACACTTTCCGGGAGTAGGTCTGCGTGAACAGTTTCAGGAGGTTGTTCGTGACCGTGGTGCGGCGCTCGGCTTCCCGGAGTTCGGTGATGTCGCGGGCCGCTGCGAAGATACCCTTGACGTTCCCGGCTTCGTCGCGGTAGATGGACGCGTTGTACAGGACGGGCATCGCCCGGCCGTCGCGATGCCGCATTTCGAGGGCGTAGTCCATAACTTTGCCCTCGCGGAACGCCTGGAGGTAGCCGGACCGGGCCTTCGCGGGTTCGGTGAAGTACTCCGAAAAATCAGTGTTGATCAACTCCTCGCGAAGCAGGCCCGTGGCCCTTTCGGTGGCGGCGTTCGTGTCGGTAATCTTTCCGTCGGGGCTGATGGTGACGAGCGGGTCGAGGCTGGCCTCGATCAGGCTCCGGTTGTAGGACAGTGCCCGCCGGAGCTCGGCCTCTGCGTGTATGCGCGCGCTGATATCGATGAGCGTGAAGACCAGGCCGCTCACCCGGCCGCCGGTTTCCTTGACAGGAAGCACGTTCCAGTCCCAGTAGGACGTTGTTCGTTCCGGATGGATTGAAAAATCGAGGGGCCGCTCATAGGCCTCAAAAGGCTCGCCGGTTTCCACCACCTGCCGGAAAAACCGTTCGTTCTCTGCATGGGGATAGAGCGCAAAATGGTTCCTTCCCACGTAGAACTCGGGAAGATGATTGTCCGCCTCGGCGTAGGCCCGGTTCACGCGGATATAGTTGAAGTCCCTGTCCATATAGGCCACGAGCATGTGAGTGGTGGAGAAAAACCGCTCCAGGAGTTCGGTGGTTTTTTGCAGGTTGGTGAAATTCTTGCGAAGCTCGTCTTCAACGCTGAACCGGAAGACCGCTTCGCCGACGATGTACGCCAGCTGCTCAAGGAACAACACGGTCTTTTGGGGAAGCACTCCTTCCCGCTCATCGGCAAGATGGATGGCCCCGACCGGAGTTTCGCGGTGGCGGATCGGGATCACGCCGAGCGACGTGAAACCGTATTTCATACACACGCCGCGGTAGTGCCCCCGGTCTTCCGGGGCCACCTGGTCCATAAACTTCGCTGTGTTTCCGGAGAAGAAGGAGCCGCTGGGCGTCATGGCGTACAGATCGGACGGCCCCGGCGCTCCCTCAACGATGCGAGTGCAGATGCAGGGGGTGTCCAGCGACAGAGGACCTTCCAGTTCCAGGAACGCGTCATTGTACCCCTTGCACGACTCGAAGGGGGCGCTTCCTCCGGGGTCCACGATCCGGATGCCGACATGGCGGATGCCGCTCCATTCCCGGATCAGGCCGCACGCAGCGTCGAGATATTCCTTGCGGGAAAACTTCTGTGTAAACAGTTTGAGCAGCGCGTTGGTGACTCTGGTTCGTTCCTCGGCCTCTTTTCTCCGCTGTTCGTTGGCCAGCGAGTCGATGGCATAGGACACATCGTCCGCGAGCGACGACAGGAGCCCGATTTCTTCGTTCGTGAAGGACCGGGGCTGGTCCCCGTACACGGTGAAACCGCCGATGACCTCCTTGCCGGAGCGGAGGGGGAAGGCCGCGGAGGTGCGGAAGCCGTGGCTGAGAGCTTTATCGCGCCAGGGACGCATGATGGGGTCCTGCGCGACGTCGCTGCAGATCCGGTATTTCCCCTCGAAAACCGCCCTGCCCGTGGGCCCTTTCCCCTCCGGGACGTCGGCTGCGATGACATTGATCTTCTTCAGGTACCCGCCGGCGTCGCCGAAGCTCGCTGCGGGCATGACCCGCTTCGAGCCGGGGTCGGTGATGCCGATCCATGCCATCTTGAACAAACCTTCTTCCACGGTGATGCGGCAAATCTCTTCGTACAGGTTTTGGGTGTCGTTGATCCGGACGATGGCCTCGTTCACCTTGCTGAGAACGGAATACAGGCGGTTCAGACGGGCGATCTGTTCCTCCGACTGTTTGCGGTCGGTGATGTCGTGGAAGTAAACGGCGAGGCCGTCCTCGGTAGGATAGGCGCGGGCCTCGACCCAGACGCCCAGCAGGGGAGAGACGGCATCGAAGTGGACCGGGACCTGTTCCCGCGCCGCCCTGCGGTATTGCCGCTCGAATATGGTGCCGGCTGCATTCGGCACGACGTCCCACAGGCTGTTTCCAAGCAGTTCCGCCCTGCTTTTTTGCCAGAGTCTGGCAGCTTCCGCGTTCACGTAGGAAAACCGCCATTCGCGGTCGAGGGTGAAAAACCCTTCGTTCATTTTTTCCAGCGTTTCGAAGAGCCTCTGCCTCGACTGCCTGAGTTGGTCTTCCACCAGGCTCCGCTTGCGGCGCTCGCCCGCTTCTTTTAGCTCGCGCTCCACGGCGGGAACGAGCCTGGCAAGGTTGCCCTTGATGATATAATCGTGGGCCCCGGCCTTCATCGCGGCGACTGCGATGTCCTCGCCGATGTTGCCCGAAACGATAATGAACGGCAGGTCCAGTCCGCTCATCTGGAGGACCTTAAGGGCCGCGATGCCGCTGAACTTGGGCATCATGTAGTCGGAAATGACGAGGTCCCACTCCTGCTGCTTGAGCGCAGCCTTCATGGCTTCGGCAGTCTCGACGCGTTCATGCACGGTCTCGTAGCCGGCCCTCCGCAGTTCGCGGATCAGCAGGATGCCGTCGTCATCGGAATCCTCGACGATGAGTATGTGAAGGAGTTTAGCCATAGGGAGAAGAAAATGAGCAGCTCATCGCTCGTAGTAAAATCCTTTGCTATGAACTACGAACTACCAGCGACGAGCTGATTTTACGTCACGGCGCTTCATTCAATACGAGCCAGTACAACCCCAGCTGGCGCACGGCCTCCGCGAACTGGTTGAAGTCCACGGGTTTTCTGATGTAGCTGTTCGCGCCCAGCTTGTAGCTCTCGACCCGGTCACGGTCCTCGCTCGACGTCGTGAGCACCACGACGGGAAGGAGCTTTGTCCGTTCGTCTCCGCGTATGCGATGGAGCACTTCGAGCCCGTCCATCCTGGGCATCTTGAGGTCCAGCAGGATGACCTGGGGCAATATGTTGGTGTCGCGGCCGGCGTACTTGCCGGTCCCGGAAAGGTAATCCAAAGCCTCGACGCCGTCCTGGGCCACGACCACTTCGTTCAGGATGTTGCTTTTCTTGAGGGCCCGGAGCGTAAGCTGCACGTCGTCGGGGTTGTCCTCGGCTAAAAGAATGATTTTGGTTTTCATGAAGCCTCCTGAAAAATAGAGTTCCAAGTCCCGGGTTTCAAGTTTCTACCCCAGCGTAAAATACACCGTCGTTCCCTTATCCACCTCGGCCTCAATCCAGACCTGCCCGCCGTGGCGGTTGATGATGCGCTTGATCGTGGCCAAGCCGATGCCGGTGCCGGGAAATTCCTCAGTTTTGTGCAGGCGCTGAAAGGGACTGAACAGTTTGCCGGCATAGTTCATGTCGAACCCCACGCCGTTGTCCTTTACGAAGAATACCCTGGCATGATCCCTCTGCGTAACACCGAATTCTATCACAGTCCTCGGCGTTTTTTCACTAAATTTCCACGCGTTCGAAAAAATGTTTTCAAGCGCCACGGCCAGGAGCCGTGCGTCGCCGTAGACCGTCAGGTTTTCTGCAATGGCGAATGCGGCAGCGCGGTCCGGGGACCGATTCACCAGGTTGTCGGCGATCGTGCGCGCTATTTTGCTCAGGTCCACCTGTTCCTGATTCATTTCGCTGCGTGTCACGCGGGACAGTTTCAGCAAGTCGTCGATCAAATGCCCCATCCGCATGGTGGCGCTCCGGATGCGCGCAAGGTAGTCTTCGCCCTGGTCGTCCAGTTTGCCGGCATAGTCCTCAAGAAGAGCGAGGCTGAACCCGTCGATGCTTCTGAGCGGAGACCTCAGATCGTGGGACACGGAGTACGCAAAGGCTTCCAGCTCCTTGTTTGCGGCTTCGAGCTCGGCCGTGCGTTCGACCACGCGCGTTTCGAGCTGCCTGTTTAGGGTGCGGATTTCCTCTTCCGCCTTTTTCCGTTCCGTGACATCCCGGGCCGCGGCGAATACGCCGAGGGCGTTGCCCGCCATGTCGCGGTACACAGCGGCATTGTAAAGTACCGGAGTGAGGTGACCATCCACACGCCGGATCTCAAGAGCATAGTCCATAACCGAGCCTTCCTGGAAAACACGTTGATATCCCGCTTTGGCCTTCTCCGGTTCCGTAAAGTAATCGGAAAAATCCGTGCCTACCAGCTCTGTGCGGGAGCATCCGGTCGCCTTCTCCGTACCGGCGTTTACGTCAGTGATCTTGCCGTTCGCGTCGATGGTCACCAGGGGGTCGAGACTCGCCTCAAGCAGGCTCCGGTTGTAGGCGTTCGCCAGTTTTAATTTTTCCTCGGCTTGCCTGCGCTCCACGATTTTCCAGACTGAGTCCATCAGGAGCGTCATCTGGCTGACGTCCCGGTCCGTGTATTCGGCGGGCCTGTTGGCAAAGCCCACGACCGCAACGATGCGTCCTTCGCTGAAAACCGGCACGCTGAAAAAACGAAACAACGGAGCGTGCCCTTCGGGGTAGCCTTTCTTTAAAGGGTGAGGAGCGGAAAAATCATTTACGATAATGGGCTTGCGCTGCCGTACCACTTCGCCCCAGATGCCGGTTTTTTCAAGATGGTAATTGGTCTGCGGGTCAGCCACGGTGCATTCGGCCATGACATCCTTTGACCATGCATGAAGGACAAACTCCCGTGAATCCTCATGATAGAAATAGAGATAGCCGAATTTACTGCCGGTCAGCGCAATCGCCTCATGAAGCGCAAGATCCAGCAGGTCCCCTAATGATGCCGCGGCGTACTGTGAAATTTTTACGATGCTGTTTTTGCGTACTTCGTCCAGCCTGGTGATCTCCTCCGCGCGCTTGCGCTCGGTGATATCGCGGGCGGCGGCAAAGACACCGATGACGTTTCCGGACTCGTCGCGATAGAGCGACGCATTGTACAGGACGGAGGTAAAATGGCCGTCCTTGTGCTTGATTTCAAGCGGGTAGTCTTTGACCGAACTTTCCCGGAACGCCTGCTGGTATCCGGCGCGCGCTTTGTGCGGCTCCGTAAAATAATCGGAAAAGTCCGTCCCGATCAGTTCTTCCCGGGAGCGCCCGGTGACGGCCTGCGTGGCAATGTTTACGTCCGTGATCTTGCCCGTCGCGTCGATGGTCACCAGCGGATCGAGGCTCGCCTCAATGAGGCTCCGGTTGTAGGCGTTCGCCAGCCGAAGGGCTTCCGTCTGCTTGCGCTCGGTAACGTCCCGGAAGGCCCCGAGCACCTTCACGGTGCGGCCATCTTTGCGCACGACCTTTCCAACTGCTTCCACCCAGATCATCCGGCCCTTGGCCGTGATCAGTTGCAACTCCAGCAAAAATTCTTTCCCCTGTCCAATGGCCTCCGTGACCGCGGCGCTGATGACCGGTACGCTCTCCGGCGCGTAGAAAGCAATGGCTGATTCAACGGTCGGGGTGTACTCGGACGGCGACGTTTCGTGGATCCGGTAGGTTTCGTCCGTCCAATAGAGGGTGTTTTCCACCGGGTCCAGTTCCCATCCTCCGACGCGGGCTATTGACTGAGTCTCCTCGAGAAGAGTGGCGATTCGCCTTAACTCTTCTTCCACCTTCGTGCGCTCATCGATCTCTTTTTCAAGAGAGACATAGGACCCGTGCAATTTTGCGGTCATGGCATTGAACGCTTCCGAAAGCACGGCAAACTCGTCGTCGCCGGTGACATCGATCCGGTGGCCGAGGTTTCCTTCTCCGATGACCAAGGCGCCGTTCGTGAGCCTTTTGATGCGATCGGTTATCGTCCTGACCAGGGTCCATGAATTGATGATAGCTGCCGAGGTTAAGACTACAAGCACGCAAAGGATGCCCCAGCCGGACATCCTGAGGGACAATAACAATCGCCTGCTCGCCGATTCCTGCAACCGGTGCGCATCCAATATTGCATTCTGTCTTCTCATGGTCAGTTGGCTGTTCAGTCTGTCTTCTATCTCCTGCGAGAGTACGGGGTCCGGCCGCGGCTTTTCCCTGTTCTCCACGATGCTTGAAAAAAGTTTCCCGATCGACGCCTGATCTTTGGCCATCCTGTCCAGAACTGTTCTGTCCTCACCATCCCTGAATATTCCCGAAGCGGACTTCAGCAGCAGGCCGATCTGCTCATGTTTGGCAAACCATTGCACTCGCGCCCTTTCGTTCGTAGACAGCATATAATCGTTTCTAAATTCGCTCCGTTGATATACGCTGCCGACCAGTTCGTCGGCGATATTCGATGCCTCGACCGCGTTGAGGACGCGATACGTCGCCGTCGCCAGCATGACGATAATGATGACAGCCGCTATTACTGAAGCCACAACGTTTATTTGCAGTCTTTTCTTGATTTGCATACGTCCCCTTGCGCGCTAGCGCAAAATCCTTACCGCTTTCGGTTTTACGGACGCCAGCCCGTCGAAGTAAATGTAATCGAGGTAATTGGGAACCTTCGCGCCGGCAGTCAGCCCGTCCTTTACCGCCCACCGCGATTCATCTTCCATGGCGAGCAGGAGCGACTGGTCCAGCGTCACGCTGAACGTATTGTCATTCCACATGCTGCCGATTGACGCCATATCCATCCCGCTGCGCGCCGCAATGATTTTTTGAGCTTCAGCGGGATTTTGCCGTGCGAATTTTTCCGCCTTGACAAGCGCACGGACCATTTTATTTACCCTGCCGGCGTTCTTGTGCAGGTATTCCCGGTTCGCAACAACGTTGAAGGTTTGCGTGTAGATATCGGCGTCGTAAAATACCGTTCCCTTGTTACCCAGTGCCTTCAGCAATTGGACGGCATTGGGGTTCCACGATGAGACGGCGTCAACGTCGCCGTTTGCCAGAGCGTTCTGCATGGCCTCCGGCGCAAGGTTGACAACCTTCATATCCTTCCTTGAAATTCCGTGGGAGACCAGGAAAGCGTCCATGAAAAATTCTCCGATGGTCCCGAGCGTCGCGCCTATCTTTTTGCCCTTCAGGTCGGACGGGGCAAGAATGCCCTTGTCCTTTCTGGCAATAATGGCATTATTCTTATTGGAAGTCTGGATCGTGGCGATGAGGGATACTGTCTTTCCTCTCATGACCGCAAGGATGAACGGTGTTTCGCCGACAGTCGCAATATCCGCCTTCCCTTCCAGCAGCGCCTCGAATGCGAGTTTCCCGTACGTGTAAACCCGTGGAGTCACGTCCAGCCCTTCCTCCAGGAAATAACCGCGCTTCTGTGCGATGTCAATGAGCACCGAATACGGAGGCGTCGAATAGGCAATCGTGATCTTCTCGGGCAAGGCTGGGGACTTTTGGTCCGACCGGGTGCACGCGGAGAAAGAGCCGATGCTTGCAAGGACGGCCAGAAAAGCCGCAGTCGCCGCAACAGGATGGCGTTTTCGGGATTGGATTTTGTTTCCCTTTGTCATTTTCATGCTCCCTGTTCGTTATGGTTGCAGGCTTCAGCCTGAAACAGGAGGACCGGCGCCGAGGTGTGAGCAGATGCTCAGTTCCCTGATTTTGCCTTACCGTTGCATATTTTCAGAGGCAGACATGCTTCCAGCCCTTTTAGAATGCATGGATATCTTGAAATCAGTATCGAACAGGAGTGCACGAAAAATGAATTCCTGCTGTCAGCCCCATGGATCGAATAGAGCTCGAAGTGGTATCGCTCTAAAAGCGCTTCCAGCATGTCTGCCAGGTCGTCGATGAGGCGTGTCATCTTCTCGGAACTGTTTCGTATGCGGGTCAGATAGTCCTTGCCCTGATCATCCAGCTTTTCCGCGTAGTCCTCCATCATGATCCTGGAGAACCCGGACATGCTGCGAAGCGGCGCGCGCAGATCGTGGGAAATGGAATAGTTGAAGGCTTCGAGCTCTTTATTGAGCGCCTCAAGCTCCGGGTTCCGCGCGGCCATGTCTTCGCTCATTTTGAGGTTCCGGAAGAGAAGGCTGGAAGGCTCAACGATGCCGGTGATGGCAAGGGCGCGATAGATGAGCACCATGGAGGCAAGCAGGAAGAAGTGGCCGATCATGTTGGCAAGGCCGAAGACGCTCACATACTCGGTGAAGGCACGTTCCGAAGCGATGGAGGCGGCTATCGCTCCCGCCATCATGCCGAATACGGCGCCGTCGAAGGATCGGCGGTTCGCTATCAGAAGGCCGAGACCGGCGACGAAGATGAGCGCGATGACATATTCGCTGTTGATCTTGAATGGGGTCAACCCCGGGCCTTCGACGACGAGGTAACTGGAGAGGCTGCTGGCGTAGAGGCCGGATATGATCAGGATGCCTAGCAGAGTCGGGAGGGCGTAGCGCGGAAAATGGGACTGTACAAGAAATCGGCTCATTATATGGTTTGAAGTTTCAAGTCTGAGTCTCGAATCTGAAGTCTCAGGTCTCAAGACAAATTGCCGCAAGTCGACTGCGAACCAAAACTGTTTCGTGAAATAAAAACCGCCTCTTTTTTACGTGGTGTGTAATCTTGATCGGAATAATCGGCGAGCAAGTTGGTATTGTGACAATTATAGTATTATCGGAAGGGAAAGTAAACAATTCCAGCAATTTTTTGTGGCAATTGTTATTTGTTATCGGAAGCCGGGATCCGGGACGAATGTTATATCGAGTGCTGACTTGAAGCCGCTGACAAGGGCATTTTTTACTTCCTCGATCGCTGCAGTTCTGCCGAGTTCCTGCCCGATGCTGGTAATGCAACCCGACGACCCTGCGCCGCGAATGACCTCGGCCTCAAGCGTCGGATCGTAGCTGATCAGGATCGACCCGTGCTGGAGGAAGGCGCCGGAGAGCCTGCGCTGCGCGCTGCCGATGATTTTTTTCCCGTTTACGACGAGTTCGTACCACGACGGAGAGGAGAAACAGGAGGGGTTATCATCCGTCTTGTCGACGAGCCCGGCGTGACGATTGCCGCGAGAAACCATCTCCGCCGGCATGCCGAGGTTCCTGAGCCCGGCCAGAAGTCCTGTTGCAATAATTTTGTATGTGCCGAGTACGGAAGGAGGGAAGAGGGGGTTATCTATCGGACTGACGATGCAGTAGGTGAGTTCGTCACGATGGAGCACGGCGCGTCCGCCGGTCACGCGGCGCACGATATCGAAACCGAGCCGTTTGCAGGCATCGGCGTTCACTGCTTCCCCGATTTTCTGGAATCTGCCGAGAGATACAGCAGGAGGGCTCCACGCATAGAAGCGCAGCACGGGTGTCTGTTCTCCCGCCTGCGCCCGAGCGAGCAATTCTTCATCAACAGCCATGTTGTAGGCGGCGAGGTTTGGGCCGGAATCGATGAAATGCCAGTTATGCGTATAAGGAAGGCTCATTATTCGGACGAGTTTTGAAGCGACGGCAGGACCACATGTACTGATCGGGCATTTCGCGGACCCATTTTTCTATTTCCTCGTTCATGCGCCGCGCGTCGGCAACAGGGTCCTGGGTGGGAAAATTGTCGAAGGGCGGGTACAGGCGCACCTCGTAGCCGCGCCCGCGGGGCAGGATGCGGGTGATGCAGGGGATGACCGCTGCGTTCGTCGTTTCCGCTATGCGGGAGAGCGCGGTCACCGTTGCTGCAGGGATGCCGAAGAAGGGAACGAAGACGCTCGAACGCTCGCCCATGTCCTGGTCGGGCAGGTAATAGAAGGGACGGCCCTCCCGGATATTGCGGATGAGGGACTTCAGGCTGGCCAGGCGATCAACGAGGATGGCGCCGAACCGTGTCCGTCGTTGAAAACAGTATTCGAGGAGAGGTTCGCGGGCCTTGCGGTACATGGTGACATAGGGCCGTTCCGCGGACAAGCGCACGCCCCCCATGTCCAGACCGATGAAGTGCGGCGCCATCAGAATGACGTTCTTGCCGCCGGCATAAGCATTTTCGAGGTGGTGCTGGTCTTTTATGGCGATAAACCGTTCAACTCGCCATCGAGGCGCGAACCAGGTGACGCCGAGGCTCAGGATGGAATAGCCGCACAACCGGAAGTGCCTCTTGACCAGCAGACGGCGGTCAGCCTGGATTTTGTCAGGGAAGCACAATTCGATGTTTCTTTCGGCAAAGCGACGTGACGGTGAGGGGAACCACGCAAAGAAGGAACCAAGGCCGGCGCCCAGGATCCAGAGGGCGCGGGCCGGCAAACAGCACGTGAGAAGCATGAGCGCAAGGATCGGCCAGGCGTACCAATAACGGGGGCGAAGGAGCGTTTTGAGAGAGACGTTGGTCATAAAATTATTACTAATAAAAAGTTTTGCCGCAGTGGGCACGGAGATCGCAGAGGTTGCAATAAACGCGGCAGAAAACTTTTTTCACAAAAAAGCCTGAGAATCGCATGATCCTCAGGCTTTTCAATATTCTTGTCCGCTCACGGCGGACCGTTTAGGTGCCTCAGCCGCCGCCCCAGGAATGTCCGCTGGTGCTGCAGACGGAGCCTTCGCCGCCAAACGACGAAAACTTGGAGAGGAGCTTTTTGGCTTTCTTTTCGCTGCAATAGGGGCAGACCGTGTCTTCAGCCTTGGCGTTCATTGACTGCAGGAGCACGAAGTCCTTGCCGCAGGCCTCGCACTGATATTCGTAAAATGGCATTGCACAACTCCTTTCAAAATCAAAACGATAACGGTGAAACTAGCATTTGCAGCGCTCGCGTGCGCCGAAAACGTACAATATAATACTCATGGGACAGAAACCTGTCAAGGCAAAAATCTTGTTATTTGCACGAGAACGGCGCTTTACGGTCTTTTGCCGCAAATCTCGCATAGTGGGGTGACGTAAAGATGTCCATCAGCATGTGCCTGCTTATCACCCCCACATATTTTTTGTCCTTCACGACCAGGACGATGGAACAGCAACTCTTGAGCAGCAGATTGATGAGTTCCTTTGTCGGGGTGTCGGCATCGGCGACGATAGGCGCCGGCACCATGATCGCTGAGGCCGGAATGCAGTCCAGGTCCCGTTCCTCCCGGATCGCGTCCAGAATGGCGTTTTCCGATACAACACCCAGGATCTCCCGGGCGTCGTCCACAACCGGCATCGCGGCAAGTCCCGATGAAATGATCTTCATCGTCACCTCCCGGGCCGTGGTGTCCGGTCCGACACTGATTTTCTCCCTCATGATATGCCAAGCACTGATCCCCATGGTAATCCCCCTTCTTCGTTAAGCGGGGCAAGGGACAAACAGCAGGGAACAATGAAAAGCTCTGTGTCTCTTCCCTGACCCGTGCCCCATGCTCCCCGTTCCCTGCTTTTTTACCGTCTCTCCCACTGGTGCGTATCGGGATTGAACGCCTCGCTGAAGGCCGTGACTTCCTCCTTCAGCCCCGTTTCATATCCCTCATTCAGGCCGAAGTTCACGAGCATCTTGATCGACCGGAGTGAAGAAAGGCTGTTGCTCCCGATCCTGATCGCGAGGCGGTTCGCTTCCTCCTCGAGCTGGTCGGCTGGTACGATCTCGTTGATCAGGCCGATCCTGAGCGCTTCCTCAGCATACACCGTCCGTCCCGTAAAAAGAAGCTCTTTTGCGCGGCCCACGCCCACGGTCTTGTACAGCCTCTGTGATGAACCGAAGATCGGCGGCACGCCGAACTGTGCTTCGGGAAACGAAAAGACCGCGTCCGAAGCCGCGATCCTGATGTCCGCGGCAAGTGCGAGCCCGAGGCCCGCGCCTGTTGTCTCTCCCTTGACCGCGGCGATCACCGGGACCGGGAGGTTTTCGATGTTCCGGAGGAGGTGATAGCCCACGTCGGCGAAATGGCCCGCTTCGTCCTTCGACATTTTAACGAATCCGGCATAGTCCATGCCTGCCGAGAAGTTCCTGCCCTTTGCGGCAAGCACGACAACGCGGAGTTCGGCCTGGGACGCGAGAATTTCGCTCACGATCTTGTTGAGTTGCGACAGCACCTCTTTGCTCAGATGATTATCGGGGTGATTATCGATGGTGACGGTGCTGATCCAATCTTTGTATTCAATGCCGACTGATGCGGTGGACATGTTGAACCTCCTCGTTTGAATCGGAGAATCGGAGAAACGGGGAGACGGGGAAATGCTTTTTCACCGGTTCTCCCCCTCTCCGATTCCCCGTCTCATATCCGCTATGCATTCTCCCAGTTTCTCTTCTCTACCATATAGTAGAACAGGGGGACCACCACCAGCGTCAGGGCCGTGGACGCCAGCATCCCGAAGATGAGCGCCAGGGCCAGGCCCGACCAGACCGGGTCTGCCACGATAACGGCTGAGCCCAGAATGGCGGCCGCTGCCGTAAGCACGATGGGCCGGGTCCGGATGGCGCCTGCCTCGATCAGGGCCTGTTCGAGCGGCATGCCTTCCTGTTTCTTGTCCAGGATGAATTCGAGCAGGACGATCGAGTTCCTGACCACGATCCCGGCCAGGGCGATCACGCCGATCATCGAGGTCGCGCTGAAATACACGCCGGTCACGGCAAAGCCCGGCATGATGCCGATCATCGAGAGCGGGATCGACGCCATGATGACGAGCGGGATCGTGAAGGACCGGAACCGGCCGACGAGCAGAAGATAGATCGCGATCAAAGCGACGCCCATGGCAGCGCCCAGGTCGCGGAACACATCAAGCGTCAGCTTCATTTCTCCATCCCACTTGACAGTATAACCCTTGGGCAGCGGATGTTTCCAGAGATGCTTCATCATGTCGATCACTGCATAGACCTGGCTGCGGTCGCCCATTTCTCCGTAGACATAGGTCACGGGCTGAAGATTCTTGTGATAAACGGCCCGGTCCATCTCCGCGGGCACGATCTTGACGAGCGACGAGAGCGGAACCTGGCTGCCTTGCTGACTGGTAAGGTAGATTTTGTCCATGTCCGAAAGGCCGCTCCGGTCCCCTTTGGGCAGGCGCAGCATGATGGCGACAGGGGTCCTGGCTTCGGGCCGGTGCAGCGTGGAGATCGCCATGCCGGCCACGGAAAGCCGGAGGGTCTGGACGACCTGCTCCGTTGAAACGCCCATGAGCGCCGCTTTTTCCTTGTCCACGATCAGCTGGTACTTGTCCTGTTTCTCCTTCACGCTGTCGTCGATGTCCACGACCTGGTCCGTCTTTGCAAAGAGCGCTTTCATGTCTCCGGCGATCTCGCGTTGTTTCGCATAGTCCGGGCCGTAGATCTCCGCTACGACGGTGGCGCGCACCGGAGGGCCCGGCGGGTCTTCGACGAGCTTGATGTTCGCGCCGTATTCCTGCGCGAGCCTTGCGATATCCGGCCGGATCTTGAGCACGATCTTCTCGCTTGAGATGGACCGCTCTTTCTTATCGATGAGGTTCACCCGGATGTCCGCGAAGTGGCTTGCTTCCCTGAATGCGCCGCCGCGCAAAAGGCCGTTAAAGTCCATGACCGATCCGGTGCCGACAAAGGTCTCGTAATCCTTTACCTCGGGGATGCGCCGGATGTAGTCGCCCACGGCGCGCGCGACCCGGTCCGTGTTCTCGATCACCGTACCCACCGGCATGTCGATGGTCACGAGGAACGTGTTCTTGTTCGCCTTGGGCAGCATGCGGAACTTCACCCACTGGAACAGGGGGAAGCTCATGGTGATAATAAAGGCCGTCATGATGATTGCAAGAAAGGCCCTCCGTTTAGCCGGGTTTTGCAGCAGCGGCTCAAGGACTTTTTTATACATGCGGTAAATCTTCGTCTCCTCAAGAGAGGGAGCCGCCTCATGGTGGTCCGATTTCATCAGCCGGTAGCTCGCCCAGGGCGTCACGATAAAGGCGACAAAAAGCGACGTGATCATCGCAACCGGCACGTTAAAAGGTATCGGCTTCATGTAGGAGCCCATCATGCCCGTCACAAAGGCCATGGGAATGAAGGCCAGCACCACGGTGATGGTCGCCAGGATCGTGGGCATGCCGATCTCGTTCACGGCGAGGATGGCGCCCTGCAGCCGTGAGTGCTGCTGGAGCTTATAGTGGCGGTGAATATTTTCGACCACCACGATCGCGTCGTCGACCAGAAGGCCGAGCGACAGGATCAATGCAAAGAGCGTGATCCGGTTGATGGTCTGGCCTGCCAGCATTCCCACGGCAAGAGTGATAAAGAGCGTGAGCGGGATGGCCAGCGCCACGATGGCGGCCTCACGCCAACCCAGGGTAAAGTACAGCAGGACGATGACGACGAGGATAGATACGATCAGGTGGAACACCAGCTCGTTCACCGCATCGTTCGCGGTTTTCCCGTCGTTCCGGGTGACGGTCACGGTAATGCCTGACGGGATCTCCGTCTTTTTCAGTTCATCGAGCTTCTTAAGGATCTGGTCCGAGATCTTTACGGCATTCAGTTTCTGGCGTTTTGCCAATGCAACGGTCACGGCCGGAAGTTCGCCGCCAAAATGGTCCGCACCTGCAACGACACCATGATTGCCGAGATTATTGGTAAAGGCGATGCGGGTAAGCTTCACCGTTTCTTCAAACCCGTCGGTCACGTCGGCCACGTCGCCGAGATACACGGGCTTGTTGTTCGCAACTCCCACCACGGCGTTTTTCACGTCCTCGGCTTTTTCAAAGAACCCGCCGGTTTCGAGAACGAGCTTCTTGCTGCCCTGTTCGAGGTCGCCGGAGATGAGGTTCGCATTCGACATGTTGATGGCGCCCGCGATCTGAAGCGGCGAGAGTCCGTAGCCGGCGATGCGGAGGGGGTCGAGGGTCACCCGCACCTGGCGGCTCCTGCCGCCGATGATCGCGGTGTTGCCCACGCCGGGAACTTTTCGGAGTTCGTCGAGCACGTGGTCGGCAACGACCTTAAGCTGCGCGTCATCGTAATTCGTGCCCGGTGCGCCCGAGAGCGTGATAGCCACGATCGGCACATCATCGACATCGATGGGCTTCACCAGCGGCTGGGACGCGCCGGGAGGAGCAAAGTCCATATTGGACATGATCTTGTCGTACAGCTTCACCATGGACCGTTCTTTATCCTGGCCCACGTAAAACTTGACCGTGACCACGGACATCGAGTTCATCGAAACGGAGTACACGTCCTCGACGCCCGGGATCTCCCAGAGCTTTGCCTCGAGCGGTTTGGACACGAGCTCCTCGACTTCCTTGGCCGAGGCGCCGGGCATCATGACCATCACGTTCGCAGCAGGCACCACGATCTGCGGGTTCTCTTCCCGGGGGGTGAACCAGAGGGCGAAGAGCCCCAGGAGCGCCGTGGCTGCCATGAGCAGCACGGTGAGTTGTGAGTTGATGAAGTATTGAGTGATTTTACCGCTGATGTTAAGTTTCATAAAAATTATCCTAAGTCTGCCACGGAGTCACGGAGACACGGAGAAAAGCTAAAAAAAAATCTTCCGTGTCTCTGAGACTCTGTGGCTGATGATTTCAGTTCAGGTTTTGCGCAACAATGACTTTCCTGCCGTCGATGCCGGCAGCCTGCTTGCTCACGATCACCTTGTCGCCGGCTTTTAAGCCCGTCACCGCTTCGACGGCATCGCCCTGCTCTTCGCCGAGTTGGACCATCTGGAACACGGCGTTCCCGTCAGCGGACACGATGTAGACGCCCGAAAGTCCGGACAGGGTGACGACGGCAGAACGGGGGACGAGGATCGCGTCACGCTTGCCTGCGGTGAAAAGGGCCTTGCCGTACATACCGGTGATCAACCCCTTGTTGACCGGGATGTCGATCTTGACCACGAAGGAGTGGGTCCGCATATCGGCTGCGGGGACCACCTGCGCTATCCGGGCATCGATGTCTTTGCCGGGCATGGCGTCAATCCTGACCGTGACTCGCTTGCCCGGTTCCACGAACCGGAGGTCCTGTTCCCTCACCGTCACTTCGAGCCGGAGGTTCTTGTTGTCTTCGATCTTCAGGGCCGGCTGGCCCGGCAGCGCCATCTCCCCAAGGTTGATTTTTTTCTCCATGATCTGGCCGGTGATCGGCGCGGTGATGACAGTGTAGCTTTCCATGGCCTTTGCAGCGTTCAGGCCTGCTTTTGCTGATTCGAGGCCGAGGGTTGCCTGGTCCATCTCCATCTGCGTGGCCGCCTGCTCGTCAAAGAGGCTTTTGATCCGGTCATACTGGAGTTTTGCGTTGTTATACGCGGCCTGGGCCTGGTACGCTTGCGCGGCGATCTCGCCGCTCTCTATTTTAAGAAGCAGTTTGCCCTTGGTCACCTGATCCCCCTCGTTCACGGTGAGGGCCACCACCTTGCCCATGACCTTGCTTGAGAGCACCGAGGTATTTTTTGAATTGAGCGTCCCGGCAACCGATATGACAGCATCGATGCTCCTGGGTTCGATCGTAACAGCAGAGACCTGGACCGGAACTTCAGCCTTCGGAACGGCGGCGTAACTGTTCTCTTTGCCGAAGGTCATGTACCCGATGCCGAGTATTGCCAGTGTAAAGGCAAGGGATGCGCTGTATATGGTTTTCTTGTTCATATTCTTTATTTTTTCTAGTATGCTTTTGCTGTTCATGATGATCTCCTTAATAATCATAGGGTCATGGGTCACGTGTCAAGGTAGGGAGCCATAACCGCGAGCCGTTCTATGGTTGTACTCTGTACCCGGCACTTTGTATTACTGTTTTACAATGTTCCCACTGCCAGCTTCAATTCCGCCTGGGCGATGTTGTTGTCGTAAAGGGCCTGGAGCGCGTTCGTCCTCGCTCGGATGAGAGAACTCTCGGCGCCGAGCACGTCGACAAAGGTCGTCATGCCCGTTTCGTACCGTTTCTGCACGATCCGCAGACCTTCTTCGGCTTCCTGCACCGAGGAGGCAGATGCCGCTATCCGGTCGAGGGACGCTGTCACGTTGTAGTATGCCTGCCTGACCTGGAGCTGGACCGCAGATTTTTGCTGGTCTTCCATGGATCTCATCCTTGTGCTTGTTGCGAGCGCTTCCTTTACTTTCGACCGGGTGACGAGCCCGTCGAAGAGGTTCCACTGGACCATTGCCATCACGGCCCAGCTTTTTGCATCGTCTCCCGCGGGCTTGTCGCTGTTCCAGTCCACCTGGCCCATGACGTTCAGGCTCGGGAGATAATCGGCGCGCGCCATGGACACGGATTTGTCGGCGTTCTTCCGGTTCATTTCCATGGACAAAAGGTCCGGCCGTTTGGACGACGCCTCGTCGAGCATGGCGTTCAGGTCTGTTTTCATGTCCTGCGTCGTAAGCGCTCCGGACACGTCATACTCGGCGCCCTGCGGAACGCCCATGGCAAAATTGAGCGCCGCTGTCGAGAGTTTCACGCCGTTCTCGGCGCGTGTCAGCATTTCCTTCACTTCGGCCAGCTGCACCTTCGCCCGGAGCAGGTCCGACTGGAGCACTGCGCCCGCCTTGTACCGGGCCTCGGCGAGTTTCACGTTCGCTTCGCTCGTTTCAAGCGACTGGAGCGCAACCTGGTTGTATTCCCTGGCAAGCAGCAGCCCGTAGTAGGCCTTGATCACGTTGTAGATTGTTTCCTGCTTTGCCCGTTCGCGGTCCTGGAGAGACGCCTCCTTTGCGAGCTTTGCCTGGCTCCTGCCGATGTATTCCTTGCCCCCGTTAAATATCGGTTGCGTGACCGAGAGCCTCGTGTTGTAGTTCGAGACGGTCTCGGGATTATTTATGACCGCGGGGTTGAAATCAGCCGGCGTAATGATCTCCTGGTTCAGCTTTGTCCCGAGCGCCATAAGCGGGTTGTCGGTCCTGCTCCAGGTCTCGGAGACCGCTACTTTGGGCAGAAAACCCGATTTTGACCTGAGGATACCCGCGTCGGCGGCCTCGATCTGCGCATCTGCCGCCTTGAGGCCGGGATTATTGTCCAGCGCCGTGCTGATTGCCTGCTCAAGCGTCAGCGGTTCCGCGGCGTAGCTGTAGTCAGCCACGAGGAACGTCAGCGCCAGGACAAGAATAAGGTAACAGCCGTATACCGTGATTTTGCATTTCACGGATTTTGTTTTCATGTGTGCTAGGCTTTCGCCAGAGAAGCAGTTCGTGCCATATTCCATAATACGATCCCGCCTTCGAGATTTTTTACCTTGTACCCCATGCGCGAAAGATGTGAGCAGGCATAGGCGCTTCTGTTTCCGACCTTGCAGTAGACCACGATCTCCTTGTTCTTGGGAAGCTCCTCCATGCGGTAGCCGAGTTCCTGGAGCGGGAGCAGATAGGAGCCTTTGATGGCCTGCGCAGCATGCTCCTGGGGAGTGCGTACATCGAGCAGGAGAAAATCCTCTCCGGTAGTCATTTTTTGGTGCAGTTCTTCGGGCCCGATGTTCTTGCATCCATTCGTGTTGAAAAACATGTTGCTGTCCTCCTTACTTTCCCCTGGTCATCCCCCGGCCTCTTGAAACATTGTCATGCTTTGCAGTTTGTAAAGAAGCTCGAACAATGGACACTGCCAGGGGTATTCCTTCGGGGTAGGAAGGAGAGGGGGATTGACAGTGCCCATTGTTCATGCTTTGCTCTTCATATTACAATGTCCGTGCCAAAACAAAATATGTTGTTTTTACAGCATGTTATTATATGCGCTGATTGCCGCGGAGATTTAAGCGGAAAATTTTGTCGAATGGGACAACGGGCCAATTATGACCAACCTGTTGATTTGGTTTGTTTTATGACAATCGACATATTTGTCCCCTTGATCATGTTTTACCGGATTGTTTGTCGAAATAAGCAGTTAACATCCGCGCCCCCTATGTTTGCGGAATAAATTTTCGGCGAGATTTTATTCTTGAACCGGCCCCTGCTTTGTGTTAAATTTGACACAGTTTTTTCGGGGAGAAGAGGATGAGAAAAAGACTACTGTCTCTCACGCTGTTTGCTGCCATTGGTCTTTCGATTGCCTATGCGGAACAGCCTGCTTCCCAAGAGTACACCCGGGCGAACAAGTTGTTCTCCCAATCGAGATATTCCGAAGCACTTCCCCTCTATCAACGATTATCGAGCACCCACACCAGTAACGTACCGTCCGGCACTCTCTCTCAGCGGATCGGAGACTGTTTTTTTCAACTCGGGAACTATCAGAACGCGATCGATGCATACCGTTCCGCTTTAAAGAACCAAAAACGCGCTGAACAGGCTGCGACCCAGTACTGGATCGGGTTCAGTACCTTTCTGCTCGGCAACGATGCCGAGGCTGCGGCGGAATTTCTGAAAATCCCGGAACGCTATCCGGAATCGGGCATGTGGGTCAGCACGGCATACTACTGGGCCGGGAGAGCCTGCGAGCGCATGGGTAAAAAAGAATTGGCAGCTGCCGACTATCGCAAGGCCGGAGGAAAAGGAACGTCGTTACAGGAGCGCTTTGCGCTGAAGAAGGCGGAAACGGCAAAAAAAGAGGCCAGGTGAAAAAAGGGGACAGGATCCAGTAGGCAGGGTCCAGGAAAGCGTGTCCCTGAACCCTGTCCCCCGGACCCGGAAGTTTGGTCATGTTAAAAGAACTGAATATAAAAAATTTCGCCATCATCGATCAACTCCGCGTAGAGTTTGCCCCGGGGCTGAACGTGTTCACCGGCGAGACCGGTGCGGGCAAGTCCATCGTAGTCGACGCCCTGAACCTCGCGCTGGGCGAGCGCGCGAGCGCCGACCTCATCCGCACCGGATGCCAGGAAGCGGTCGTGGAGGCCGCCTTCGAACTGAACGGCAGGGGCACGAAGGAGATCATGACCCTCCTCTCTGACCAGGGAATCGAAGCGATTTCCGGAGAAGACCTGATCGTACGCCGGGTCCTGTCCGCGTCGGGCAAGAACAAGGTGTATATCAACGGGAGCCTGGCGAATCTCACGACGCTGTCGGCCCTTGGCGCGAATCTTGCGGACATCCACGGCCAGCATGAACATCAGTCCCTTCTTGCCCTCGATCGCCAGATGGACATGCTCGACTCCTTTGGCGGGCTCGAAAGTATCCGGGAGGCGGTTTCGCAGTCCTATCACCGCCTGCTGGATATAAGAAAGGAACTGGCCGCGCTCGAAACAGGGGAGCGGGACCGGGCCCAGCGGGAAGACATGCTCCGGTTCCAGAAGAACGAGATCGAGGCCGCAATGCTCAAGCCCGGCGAGGACGCCGAGCTTGCGAACGAGCAGAAAGTATTGGCCAATTCGGAGAAGCTGGCGGGTCTCGCCGCCATGGTGGATGAGACCTTGTACGCGGCGGACGCTTCCGTGCTTTCGAATCTGAAAAAGGCGGTCAACAGCCTGCGGGAAATCGCGGAAATCGACAACAGGCTGTCGGGTCCCGCCCAGCTGTGCGAGTCGGGCCGCGCGCAGATCGAGGAAGCCGCGCGGGAAGTATCTTCCTACCGGGAGAGCGTGGAGTTTGATCCCAAGCGCCTGGAGGAGCTCGGCGACCGGCTCGACCTCATCCAGAAACTGAAGAAAAAATACGGCGGCACGATCGGAGAAATCATCCAATTCGGCGCAGAGGCGACGGCCGACCTCGAGCGGATGGAGCGGAGCACCGAGGAGATCGAGCGCCTGAAATCGGAAATACAAGCGATCAAGTTCGGGCTGACCGATAAAGCGGAGGAACTGACGAAAAAGCGCGGCGCGGCGGCGCGGGACCTCGAAAAGAAAGTCGAAGCGGAGCTCGGCCACCTCGGCATGAAGAAGACCGTATTTTCCGTAAAGATCACCCAGGAGCCCGGAGGCGACACGCTTGACGGCCATAAGCTCGGTCCACGCGGCGCGGACCGCGTGGAATTCCTCATATCGCCGAACCCGGGGGAGGAGCCGAAGCCGCTTGCGAAAACAGCTTCCGGCGGGGAACTCTCTCGCATCATGCTGGCGCTCAAGACTATTCTTATCGAGGGGGATGAAATCCCCACGCTCGTGTTCGACGAAGTCGATGCGGGCATCGGGGGCGCGGTGGCCGAGGAAGTCGGAAAGAAGCTCAAACGAATAGCGGCAAAACACCAGGTCTTCTGCATCACCCATTTGCCGCAGATCGCGAGTATGGCCACGAGCCACTACGGCGTGGCAAAATCGATAAAGAAGGACCGGACGAGCACCGAGGTGCGGTTGCTCGACGCACAAGAGCGCGTGGACGAGATCGCCCGCATGCTCGGCGGAAAGACCATTACGGATGCGACCATCAAACACGCGGAAGAGATGATAGGGCGGGGAAGCGCTTAGGGCAAAGGGCAGAGGGCAGAGGGTGAAAAGCGGCCCGCGGCCCATAGTTTTCTCTATGCGCCATGCCCTATGCTCAGAATGAGGTGTAAATGGGCAAGGTTGTCATCGACATAGAATATTGCAAAGGGTGCGAGCTCTGCACCACGGCGTGCGTGAAGAAGCTCCTGAAGATCGGCACGCAATTCAACAAGAACGGGTACTACGCGGTGGAATACTGCGGCGAAGAAGGCGCCTGCACGGGTTGCGCCTTGTGCGCCATGATGTGTCCCGATGTGGCGATCGAGGTGTGGAAGTAAGAAACGCCGATGCAGGATGCATGACAGCGGCAACGTGTATCCTGCGTCATGAATCATAATTCCGGATGCGGAATCGCATCCGTTCGAGAAGAGGAAGAAATGCCCAAGGTACTTATCACCGGGAATGAAGCCCTTGCCGAAGCGGCGGTCCGGGCCGGCTGCAGGCGCTATTTTGGCTATCCCATTACCCCGCAGAACGAGATCCCGGAATTCATGGCCAGGCGTCTGCCGGAGATCGGCGGAACGTTCATCCAGGCCGAGAGCGAGCTTGCGTCCATTAATATGGTGTACGGCGCCGCCGCCGTCGGTGAACGCGCGATGACGTCGTCATCGAGCCCCGGCATCAGCCTTATGCAGGAAGCGCTCTCGTTCATGGCCGCGTCGGAGCTTCCCGCAGTTATCGTGAACATGCAGCGAGGCGGCCCCGGGCTCGGCAATATTTCTCCTTCCCAGGCCGATTACTTCCAGGCGGTCAAGGGCGGGGGGCACGGCGACTACAAACTGCTTGTCTACGCGCCCTCGACCATCCAGGAGATCGTGGATCTGACCGTGCTCGCCTTCGACAAGGCCGATGAGTACCGCAATCCCGTCATGATCCTGGGGGACGGGGTGCTGGGCCAGATGATGGAGCCCGTGGAATTGCCGGACATTACGCCGAAGACAGTCGGCAAGCCGTGGGCGTTAACGGGAGCAAAGGGCAGGCCCGGCAAGGTCATCCGCTCGCTCTTCATGCTGCCCGGAGAAGACGGTGCTCTGGAACGGCAGAACTATAAAATGAAGGCCAAGTACGACCGCATGTGCGAGCATGAGGTGTTGTGTGAGATGGTGCAGACCGACGATGCCGAGATCGTCCTCGTGGCTTTCGGCACCTCCGCCCGCATTGCCAAGACCGCGGTTCACCTCGCACGCGTGGAAGGGATCAAGGCCGGCCTCATTCGTCCGATCACGCTCTTCCCGTTTCCGGAGAAGATCATTGCGGAGATCGCCGGGCGTGCGGAACGCTTCCTCGTGGTGGAGATGAACCTGGGGCAGATGGTCGAGGATGTGCGGCTGGCGGTGAACGGCAAGGCGCCGGTCGCGTTCTACGGAAGACCGGGAGGCGCGGTGCTTGCGGTCGATGACATCCTGAGCGCGATCCACAATTGCGTGCACGGTAAAGAGCCGGAAAAGATATATACGGGTTCCGAGTGATGTTGTTCGGGAAAGGACTGTCATGGCCGCGATAAAGACCGTACTGGATCTGATCGGGAACACGCCGATGGTAAAGCTCCACCGGCTCACGGGTGAAGAAAGCGCCGAGGTCTGGGCGAAGCTCGAAGGATTTAATCCGGGCGGGAGCGTGAAAGACCGGCCTGCCCTCGCCATGATCGAAGACGCCGAAAAAAAGGGAAAGCTCAAAAAGGGCATGACGATCGTGGAGCCCACGAGCGGCAACACCGGCATCGGCCTCGCCATGGTTGCGGCGGTCAAAGGGTACCCGATCATCCTGACCATGCCTGAATCGATGAGCCTGGAGCGACGCAAACTGCTGCAGGCCTATGGCGCCGAGCTGGTGCTTACGCCTGCTGCGCAGGGAATGAAAGGCGCCCTTGCCAAGGCCGACGAGATCCTCGCCTCGGGCAGGACCTATTTCAAGCCGGACCAGTTCGGAAACCCCGCGAACCCGCAGGTGCACCGCAGGACCACGGCCAAAGAAATCCTGAAGCAGCTGGGCGCAAAAAAAATCGACGCCTTTGTTGCCGGTATCGGCACCGGCGGCACCATTACCGGCGTGGGCGAGGTCTTGAAGAAAAAATTCAAGAACATAAAAATATTTGCCATCGAGCCGGCCGCCTCGCCGATCTTGTCCGGAGGACAGCCCGGACCCCATACCATCCAGGGGATCGGCCCGAATTTTGTGCCCGCGATCCTGAATACGAAAATATACAATGAGGTCATAACGGTCGCGAACGAGGACGCCGCAGAGACCGCCCGGCGGCTTGCCCGTGAAGAGGGGCTGCTCGTCGGCATTTCGTCCGGCGCGGCCTGCTGGGCAGCGCTCCAGGTTGCGGCGAGGCTCGGAAAAGGCAAACGGATCGTAACGGTTTTTCCCGATGTGGGAGAGCGCTACTTGACCACGGGGCTGTTCGATGTGAAGAGCGGAGCATGAAGGCGCTCGTAAGCCGCGTGCGGAACCTCCTGCTTCGTCCGGGAGCCGAGTGGCAACTGATCAGGAATGAACCCTCCCTGAACATTCTTTTCGGCTATGTCGGCATCCTCGCGGTGATCCCGCCCGCAGCAGCCCTCCTCGGGAGGGTCCTTTTTCACGGCAACATTCCGGACAGCGCCCTCTCATCGTCCTTCGGTTATCTGGTGTTCACGAATGCGCTCTGGTATGTGATGTACGTCGTGAATGTCGTCATCACCGGCGCGATTATTGCCGCAGTCCTTGTAACCGTCGAATCGCGGTGGAGCGGTCTTACCGGATTGAAGCTGGCCGCCTATTCATTCACCCCGCTCTTTGCCGCGGGGGTTCTCGCGGTGATTCCGCATTTGGCCTGGTCCGTACCGCTGGCGATCGGCTACGGCGTCTATCTCCTGTACCTCGGCATCAGGGCGCTCACGCCGGCAACGAGGACAGGGGCGATAGGATATACCGTTGCATCGTTTCTGGCCGCGGCTGTCATTGTGGGTGTCATGAACCTGTTCGAGTATTATTTCGAATCGCTTGTGGTGAAACAGCTTTTCCTCTGAGTCTTCCGGAGAGCGGCGATGCGGCAGAATTATGTCATTCGACGGTATTTGGCCAGCGAGGAGATACATGAACCCCATCTATCTCGACTATAACGCAAGCACTCCCGTGGCTTCGCAGGTGTTGGACGAACTCCTGCCCTATCTCCGAAACAAATTCGGCAACCCGTCGAGCGGCCACAGCTTCGGCGTCGCCTGCAGGGCAGGGATCGAACAGGCCAGGGAACGGGTTGCGGGTTTGCTCGGGTGCAAAGAGTCGGAGATCATCTTCACGAGCGGCGCGACCGAATCGAACAACATGGTGATCAAGGGGATTGCCAAGGCTGCGGGCAAGGGGAAACACTTTATTACCTCCCGGATCGAGCATCCCGCGGTCCTGGAACCGTGCCGGCATCTGGAGCGTTTCGGCTACTCCGTGACCTACCTTCCGGTGGATCAATTCGGAATGGTGGATCCCGCGGACCTTGAAAAGGCGATCACGTCCGATACGGCGCTCGTCACGATCATGCATTCCAATAACGAGGTCGGGACGATTCAGAACATCGCAGAGCTTGCCCGGATCGCATCTGCCAGGAATGTGCTCTTTCACAGCGATGCTGCGCAGAGCGTGGGCAAGGTGAGGGTACGGGTGGACGAACTCGGTGTGGACTTTTTGACCGTCGCAGGCCATAAGTTCTATGCCCCGAAGGGAATCGGCGCGCTGTATATCAGGAACGGACGGAAGCTTCTGCCGCTCCTGCACGGAGCGGGGCACGAGCGGGGTTTAAGGCCGGGCACTGAGAACGCAGCCTTTATCGTCGGCCTCGGCGCTGCATGCATGGTTGCCGCTCCGATACTTGAAAACGAAGGCCCCCGTCAGATGAAGCTAGGAAAGAGACTGTTCGAGGGATTGCAAAAGGCAAGATTGAAAGTGCACCTGAACGGCCATCCGGAGAAAAAACTCCCGAACACCTGGAACATCAGCTTCGAAGGGTTCACCGCAATGGACGTGATGGATGCCCTCGGCAGAGAAATCGCGGTTTCCCCCGGCGCTGCGTGCCACGGCGACCTTGTTGAACCGTCTCATGTGCTGTCGGCCATGGGTGCGGACCTGTCGCTTGCACGGGGCGCGATACGATTCAGCCTCGGCAGGGAGACGACGGAGGCGGAGATTGACAGGGTGATTGAGCAACTCAGGAAAGGTCTGAAAAAGTAGTGCGGAATTCGGAACGAGGAATTGCGCATGGCGGAAAAGGAATATGTCCGGCGAAACCATACTCATAGTTGATGATGAAGAAAGCGTCAGGAAGAGCCTTGCCGATGTCATGAAGGACGAGGGCTACGAGGTCGTGACCGCGTCTTCGGGCAGGGAGGGAATCGATGTGCTTGCCGAGACGCAGCCGTCGCTTGCGTTGCTCGATATCGCCATGCCCGGGATGGACGGCATCGAGACGCTGCGCAGGATCAGGGAACTCCGGCCCGACCTTCCGGTTATCATGGTCTCGGGTCACGGGACCATCGAGACCGCGGTCAAGACCACGAAGATGGGGGCCTACGATTTCATCGTAAAGCCGCCTGAACTGCAGCACCTTACGCTCGTAGTGAAACACGGGATCGAGGAAACGCGGCTGCGCGAGGAAAATGCTTCCCTCAAGCTGAGCATTGAGCGGCGGTATGAGATCGTGGGTGAGAGCGATAAAATAAAGACGCTCAAGCAGCAGATCGGCCTTGCCGGTCCGACGAACGGCTGGGTGCTGATCCACGGGGAAAGCGGAACCGGGAAGGAGCTTGTTGCCCGCGCTATTCACCGTGCGAGCAGGCGCGCGAACGGGCCTTTTGTGGAGGTTAACTGCGCCGCGATCCCGCAGGAGCTTATCGAAAGCGAGCTTTTCGGCCACGAGAGGGGATCCTTTACAGGCGCCACGGGCATGAAGCGCGGGAAGTTCGAACTTGCCCACGGCGGGACCATCTTTCTCGACGAGATTGCCGATATGAGCCTTGCGACGCAGGCCAAAGTGCTGCGCGTGCTCGAAGGCCAGGAGTTCCAGCGCGTGGGAGGCGCCAAGACGCTGAAGGCCGACGTGCGCGTGATCGCGGCATCGAACAAACATCTCGTTGACGAAATCAAACGGGGCACGTTTCGCGAAGACCTCTACTACCGCTTGAACGTCATTCCCCTCGACGTGCCGCCCCTTCGCGATCGGCCTGACGACATCCCGCGCCTGGTGCGCCACTTTCTGCAGGAGTTCTCCGCCGAATACGGCCAGAAGACGAAAACCATGGACGAGGATGCCCTTGCGCTTTTCGTCCGGTATCCCTGGCCGGGAAACGTGCGCGAGCTCCGAAACATTATCGAGCGGCTGATGATCATGGTGCCCCGGCCCGCGCTCACGGCGAGCGACGTGCCGCCGCCCATCAGCAACCCGCCCTCGGAGGAGATACTCCGGGAGGGGCCCGCGATTGCTCCCGTGCGGACCCACGCGGCGACATTAAAAGACGCCCGCGCCGAGTTTGAGCGTGAGTTTATCGCGTATAAGCTCAAGGAGTTCGGCGGCAACGTGAGCAGGACCGCCGACGCCATCGGCGTGGAGCGCAGCAACCTGCACCGTAAAATCAAGGCGCTGGGAATTGAAGCCGAGGATTGAAATAAAGCAGGTTCTCTATTCACGCATGATCACGACCAGCAATCTCACGAAATATTTCGGCGCCTTGGGTGCTGTGCAGTCCGTCAGTTTCAGTGTGGGCAAAGGCGAGGTCTTCGGCCTTCTCGGCCCGAACGGCGCCGGCAAGACCACGACGATTCGCATGCTGACAACGCTCCTTGCTCCTTCCTCGGGCTCCGCCTCGGTGGGCGGTTACGACGTTATCGCCGACCCGCTGGGCGTCAAACGCTCCATCGGCGTGGTGCCGCAGACGCTGAACCTCGATATCGACCTCACCTGCGCAGAAAATCTCGAATATCACGGCAGGCTCCAGAGGATGAAGCGGGAAGATCGTACTTCACGCATCGAAGAGCTGTTGCATTTTGTCGGCCTCCGGGAAAAAAAGGACATGCCGGTCGAACATCTTTCCGGCGGAATGCGCCGGAGGCTTTTGATCGCCCGGGGGCTCATGCACCGTCCGGCCGTTGTGTTCATGGACGAACCCACCGTGGGGCTTGACCCGCAGGCACGGCGGATGATCTGGGGACTGGTCGAATCGCTCAAGCGGAACGGCATCACGATCCTGATTACGACTCACTATATAGAAGAGGCGGACGCGCTCTGCGACCGGGTGGCCATCATGCGGACGGGGAAGATCATCGCTCTCGACAGGCCTGTTGAACTCAAGAAGAGCGTGGGACAATTCGCCGTCGAATGTCTCGGACGCTATGATGTGCCGCGGCAGTTCTTCCCGGCGAGGGCAGAAGCGATCGAAGCGGGCCGCGACCTGTGCACCGATGTTGTGGTCCGTGATGTAACGCTTGAGGACGTGTTTATCAGCCTTACGGGGGAGAGGATAGAGGGGTGAGTAAAAACAGGAGTCAGGAGACAGGAGTCAGAAGACAGAAGTCAGAAGACAGACGACAGAAGACAGGAAACAGAATAAGATTGGGATCTTTCTCCTGATTTCCGGCTCCTGTATTCTACGCATACTATGAATTTCTATCCCATATTCTGGAAAGAGATGCTGCTCATCCGCAAGAAGCCCTGGCGGTTCCTCGCGTCGAGCATGGTCATGCCGGTCCTGTACTTTGTAACCTTCGGCTGGGGCCTCGGCCGCGGCATGAACGTTGGGGGCGGCAGGTACCTTGACTTCGTTCTGCCGGGAATCCTCGCGCTGTCCGCCATGAACAACAGCTTCGGCCCGGTTTCGACGTCGCTCAATATCAGCAAGCTGTACACAAAAACGATCGAAGAAGTGCTTGTGTCGCCGGTCAGTCACTGGGACATCGCGCTCGGCAGGACGCTCACGGGGCTCGCGCGCGGGCTGTTCTCGGCCCTCACGCTCCTGGTCGTCGGCTTCGCCTCGGGAGTACACCTGCACCTGTCCTTCTCTTTTCTCGCCGTCCTCGGACTCACGGCATTTTGCTTCGGCGCCGCGGGCGTGGCAGCGGCGATGGTCGCCCGTTCCCACGAGGACATGGCGAACTTTAACAGCTTCTTCATTGTTCCCATGTCGTTCCTGGCGGGAACATTTTTTTCTCCCGACCGCATGCCGGAGCCGTTCAAGAGTTTGATACTGGTCTACCCGCTTACGCATGCGAGCCTCGTGCTTCGCGCTCTTGCTGCCGGCAGCGGTCCGTCCCTCAGCTCAGTGCTTGTGCTCACGGCGTACTCGTTGTTTTTCTTTTACCTTGCAGGCATGATGGTGAAGAAAGCAGCGTAAACTCGTGTCCCTGCCTGCTGTCTGAACTCATTCGATAGATGCAAAAATTCTGCTGCCACGAGCCCGCCAGAGCGCCTGGACCCGCTCTTTTCCCTTGAAACGGCGGCCTCTTCCCCGTTTTTGGTTGACTTTTCGGGGCAGTGAGGCTAATATCTAAATCTGTCTGTATTATCAGCGAAAAGTCAAAAAAACAGGTTCCCCTGATGCCGAAAGTACAATTTATCTTTGCCATCCATAATCACCAGCCCGTGGGAAACTTTGAGTTTGTCGCCGAGGATGCATACCAGAAGTCTTATCTGCCGTTCATTAAGACGCTCGATCGCCACCGGTCCCTCAAGATCACGCTGCACTATACGGGCATTCTCTATCGTTTCTTTGAACAGAAACACCCGGAATTTATCGACATGCTGAAGTGCCTGGTGAAGGACGGCAGGGCGGAAATCCTCTCGGGCGGGTTTTACGAGCCGATCCTGGCCGTTCTTCCTGACGTGGACAAGGTCGGACAGATCCGCGCGCTGTCCGATTTCATCCACGATCAACTCGGCTACGATGCGCGGGGGATGTGGCTTGCAGAGCGGGTCTGGGAGCCCCATCTTCCGAAGTACATTGCCGAGGCAGGCATCGACCATGTTGTGGTCGACGATTTTCATTTCAAGATGGCCGGCCTGCACGACGACGAACTGGACGGCTACTACCTGACGGAAGAGCAGGACGGCCTTCTTCGCATCTTTCCGGGAAGCGAAAAGCTCAGGTACCTGATCCCCTTTCACCGGCCCGAGGAATCGATCGAATTTCTTTCCTGTTTCCGCTCGACGGAACGGAACCGTCTTGCGGTCATGGCGGACGACGGCGAGAAGTTCGGCGTCTGGCCCGAGACCTACCGTACGGTCTACGAAGAAGGATGGCTCGAACGGTTCTTCACGCTTCTCGAACAGAACAGCGAGTGGCTTGAGACGACGACTTTTGCCGAATATCTCGCAAAAGAGCCGCCGCGGGGAAGGATCTATCTGCCGACCGCTTCATATATGGAAATGGGAGAATGGGCGCTCCCGACGCGCGCCATGAAAGAGTATGACGACGCCCTGGCAAAGGTAAAAAATTCGCCCGAGCTCGCCGGTCTCAGGCCCTTTCTCAAAGGCGGGATCTGGAGAAATTTTCTTGCCAAGTACTCTGAGAGCAACCACATGCACAAGCGCATGATGATGGTGAGCAGGAAAGTACGCGCCGCCCTCGAAGTGCTGAACGGGAAGGGCGCGAAGAAGAACGCCGAGGCATCGCGGATGCTCGATCATCTCTACCAGTCGCAATGCAACGACGCGTACTGGCACGGAGTATTCGGCGGGCTGTATCTCCCGCACCTGAGGTCGGCTGTTTACGAGCAGGTGATCAAGGCCGAATATATGGCCGATGCTGCACTGCATCGGCAGGGGCAAGGGGCCGGGGCCAGGGGTCAAGGAAAAAAAAACCAGGCGGCCTGGCTGGAGATCGAGCTGGGGGATTTTGACCAGGACGGGAGCGAGGAACTCATGATTAATTCCGAACTCCTGAACCTGTTCATCGATCCGAAGGAAGGCGGCAGAATATCGGAACTCGACTGGAAGCCCCGCGCGTTCAATCTGATGAACACGCTTACGCGCAGACGCGAGGAGTACCACGACAAGATTCTGCAGGCGGTCACGGACAAGGCTTCCGCAGCGCCGGCCGGGGGGGCGACGACCATTCACGAACGGGTGGCCATGAAAGAGGAAGGTCTCCAGTATCATCTGCTCTATGACTGGTACACGCGCGGCTCCCTGCTCGATCATTTCCTGGGGTCGGGAGTTGACCTCGTCGGCTTCATGCGGTCCGAATACTACGAGGCCGGGGATTTCGTCCTCGGCGCCTATGACGTCAAGCACAAAAGACCGGGCAGCGCCGTCGTCCTGCTCGAACGTACGGGGCAGGTTGCGGGGCTCGGCGTCCGGCTCAGGAAGGAAATCTCCCTCACCAAGTCCGCATCGGAGTTTTCCGTGAAATACGAGATTATGAACCTGAGCAATGAAGAACTGAATACGTCCTTCGGAAGCGAGTTCAATTTTTCGCTCCTCGCCGGAAACGCCCATGACCGGTACTACGATATCCCCGGCCACACGCTCGACAAGCGGAACCTGGCATCCCTC